>CAZYEE010000356.1:0-3777 GCA_964646355.1 uncultured archaeon
ACCAGTACACCGCATCCCTTGAGGCGGAAATGAAGAAGTAGGGATAATCGGATTTTCTGAAATATTGTTCATTAACTATTATATCCTCGTTCCAGTCCCAAACATATATATGATTAAAATCTTTGTATACTACATACCTGTCATCCCGGAGCATCCGAGGCTCATTTGATGAATATAATCTGCTTTTTTTCTCCTTAATAACTTCTTGGTTAATGAGGTCTATTATCTCAGTCCTAGAATCGTGATCGGAACAATTTTCGATAATACCATAACTGTGATACTTAAAGAGCTCTAATAGATATTTATTATTGTCCCGAAACCTCAGCGAGCTTAATTTTGCACAGCGCTTCCAGTCCCAGATCTCCAATATGCTCCAATCCGAATAACTGCGGTAAATCGCCAGATTCTCGTCTCTGTTGAACGGACGCACCCAACAGATATTTTTATAGTCCGGCCCGACTAGCTCCTTAAGGTCCAAACTCGCAATCTGCTCGCATTTTTGCAGGTCCCAGAACTTGACCACATAATTGGAGTCATACGTGAACACTTTTTTCTGGTCGATCAACAGCTCCATATCCTTAATGGGCTGATCGAGTATTTTTCTGGTGCAACTCCATGTTTCGGGATTCCAATACCTGATAGTCCCATCAGCACCGATCGTGGTTATCTGCTCGCAACCCTTAACCCTGAATATATATTTGACTCCAATTAAATTGTCCACCTTTTGAACATCCCTCAGATACTTGACCCTACCATCAAACTTCAAAAAGGCCACTATCCTAATTTTAACTAATAGATTTCGAGTAATAATTCCGTCTCAATTTCTGGTTCAATTATTAATTTTAATTTTAATTTTAATCGTTAATATTTAATTATATTTTAATCGTTATTAGATTCTGATCATTAATATTTAATTTAATCTTAATATTTTATTTAATTATTATTAGATTTTGTTTTAATTATAAAGCTAGACTGGATTAAATGAAACTAATTAAACAATTCCATATAATTATTAGAAATGTGTGGTTTAAAAATATTCTTAACAATGTTTGCGCAAAATTACCCGATCACTTATTTTTATAAATCATTGGTATTTTCGATTTTTTTGAAAACTACTCTCAACTTCTTAGAACTTCTAAAAATCAATTTAAATGTTGGACTTCTATAAATTTTTTTTTTCAGATATACTTATAAAAAATCTCTCCTAAACTCTCCTCTATTACCCTTAAATCTCTAACAATCACTCCACAAACTCCATCTATAAGTGTAGATCTTGCCTTCTCTGTACCTTATCTTTTACACAAAAACTCTAATACTTTTATTCAATTGGCTTCACTCCACTAGACCTCCTATCGCCAAGTCTATAACCTAATATCCTTTATTTTTTCTTTAACCCAAACTTTTTTTATTATATACAATTATCTGGTTAGTTCTAATATATAATACAAACTTCCTCGCTCTGCCTCAACCCACTCTTTATACCTTATTCTAAGATTCATCTAAAATTTCTCAAATAATTTGAAAATAATAATAAGGCTGAAAATAATTTGAATTAGAAAAAAGTGACTTATCCTCTTTTTACTTCTCCTCAATCTCTAACTTTAATTTCCCCTTTTTTAATATATTAATCCCCCAGCTTCATCTCTCTCTATAATTTTTCATAATCTCTATCAATAGTTGCTCGGAACTACGGATGATTTTGATCTTTAACTCTATCGCTGATTTTTAGCAATGTTTTTCTATTATTATATCCTCTATCAAATCTCAAATAAGCATTTTCTAGACTATTAAGGCTAACACCTTCCTATTTATAACATCATATCACTATTTAGCCAGATTTCAACCCATCCACTAGATCAATTACGAACTCTTTAATTTATTCTCTCATCAATACTGACATTTTGATTCGAAAATTGTCAACCTATCATTTGTATTTTCTTTTATTTATATTATTTATTTTCTTTTTTATCTTTTTATTCTTGAATATGACTGTTTTCGTCATTTTTCCCAAATATCTCAATCATTTTCTCCACAACTCAGTCAATTCTTGTTTTTCTATCTAATTTTTTATGTGATTTAATTATTTTTAATTACTATCCTTTTTACAATACAGAATCTAATTCAAGGAGTTTCATCGTATATATGGATTTTATCGGCGCATTATAGTTTTTCATTATTATATTAAATCAATGAATATATCCTAGTGGTTCGACGCAAGTCAACAATTCTAATATTCCTGTATTTTCTACGTTTTTAATCATTAATTCTGAATTATTAATTACCACTTATTTCTCTTATATTATTTACCCTTTCTTATCTAATTACTTTTTATTTTTTTTAAACCATAAAGGATAAACTTAATCTTTTTTGATAATTTAAAAAACAACTTAAAATTCAGCAGAATTTTGAATTTTGATATAAAATTTTGAGCTTATTCATTAATTATATAAATTTTTTAAGCCATGTTTATGATAAAAAACTGATCTCCATGATTTTTGTGCATGATTCAGGAGGCTTCCTCTCTTTAAACAGAATCATGTGATTATTACACTTGCCTTACCCTCAATTTTTAGTATAGTTCCAAAGAATTACATTGCCTATCTTATCGCAGATAATGACCCTATTGTTTTTCAGGGGTAGAGCGCTTATTATTTCCAATTCATCAACAAACTCATGGGCCAGCGAGCCGCTCTGGATGTCCCAGAGCTCTAGCAAGTCGGGATATCTGACCAACAGATATCGCTTATCCGGAGTGAGCTTGAAGTCCTTGACCATTAGGTCTTGGATATGAATTGGCATGATAGATTCGTAGGTCATGTCCTCGGACACTTTTTTACCAAGCTTCTTGAGGTAGTGCTTCACCTTTCTAATATATTGTTCTGAATCGCGTTTAATTACCCGGTTATTAAGTTTGCAATGCTCCATTAAATTTTTAACGAGTCGCTCAAAATTGGAGTCCCAGACGGTGGCTATATCCGGGTCAAACGACAATAGAGTATATTTATCGTAAAGAGGGAATTTCCCGTATATATCGCTAAAATACGGCTCGAAGTAAGATATCTCAAGCATAGGAGAAATTTTATCGTCATTTATTTCCATGTCTAAATACGGATGAAATTGGGGGTCTCTTTTTTCAAGGTCATAATCCCAGATTATAATGGAATCATTAGCTTTTGTAATTAAATACTTATCATCATGTGTTAAACTAATTCGCTCCAGCTTTGGATAGGAATATAACTTTCTAAAGATGCGATTGAAGCTGCTAAAATAAACCCAGCTATCTAAATGACCATATATAAACCCGTTATCAAACCCAGCGAAAATCATCTTACCATCCGCTGAGATTGCTACGGAAATAGGATTTAAGGTTTTATTTTCCCTATAAAGTAATTCAAGTTCTCTCTCTCTCCATCCTTCATCAATTCTAAGCTCTCTAATCATATTGGAGAGTTCATCGCAGGTCAACATTCGATACTTAAAATTGAAAACAAGCGCACGAATATACTTAAAATCGGAGGACCAGAGCTCTATGCACCCGCATTCATATCCGATGGCATAAGAGTCAATCTCCGGGATGAAATAATGGTCAACAACCTTAGATAAATAGTCGTAATCCATTCCATATAAAAAGCTCTCAACTTGAACCGGTATTGTATAACGCTTATCATTATGGATATCATATAATTCAAATTCTTCTTTGCCTAATAAAATGAGAAATTTCTTACCGTCCCTCGTCTTGATATAACCGGGCTCAGTTAACTCGGATTTTGTGCGCTT
>CAZYEE010000357.1:0-3776 GCA_964646355.1 uncultured archaeon
ACTCGAGAGAGTACTTTATTTCTCATAAATAAAGGTGTCAAGATAATTGGTACAGATGGTTATGGATTTGACAGGCCATTTGAATTAATGTTTAAAGATTATAAAGAGACAGGAGATAATAAGGAACTATGGCCCGCACATTTTGCAGGTAGAGATAAAGAATATCTACATATTGAAAAATTGGCTAATCTTGATAAGTTGCCACCATATGGATTTAAAGTATGTGTCTTTCCAATACCAATAGTTGGTGCAAGCGCCGGCTGGGTTCGAGTAGTAGCAATTATAGATGAATAATGAGCTTTTACTATAGAATTTGAATTAATTATAATTGATTCGCAAAAATATAATTCATAATAACGATCTTTAATATTACATTAATCTATAGCTTTTTAGATAAAATAGAATTATTATAGATTTCTTCAATCTAAGTTAAATAATAACAAATTAAGTTCAATTGAATATATTCGATAAAAGAAAAATAAAAGAAATTCTATTAAATTAAAAAATGTACCGACGGAAATTATAATAGCAATAACACTAGGAGATTAACAGATTATGATAAAAGCAGTAATTTTTGATTTAGGATTTACATTAGTAGGAAATGAGAATTTTACAATTGAGAGATATCTGGGTTTAATTCATAAAGGAATTAATAATGTTGCCAAATATTTAATAGAGATTAAAAAAATTGATGAAGGATTAAAAAAGAAACTAATTCGTCAATTTAAAAAAATTAGATATAAAACATATGATGAAGTATTTAGTAAATATGTTGAATATTCTACTGAATATTGTTTAAAAAAAACATTCGACGTGTTGAATATAGAATATGATGATGAATTAATCCATAAATGCGCTGGAGTTTTACATGTTATTGAGGGAGACTTTTGGAAACCCTTTCCTAGTACTGAAAAAACATTAAAGGAATTAAAGAAAAATGGTATTAAAATAGCATTGCTTTCAAATGCACCATATGATAAAGGAATTAAAACTTTATTAAAGGCTCATAATTTAATCCAATATTTTGATCTAATTGAAACATCTGCTAACATTGGTTATGCAAAACCAAATCCAATCACATTTCAAACCGTATTAAAACAATTAAATGTAAAGCCAGAGGAAGCAGTAATGGTAGGTGATGATCTTCTTAATGATTGTAAAGGAGCATCAGATGTAGGAATGATATGTATTCGGGTAAAAAAACATTTTGCGTTTCCTTACGAAATAGAATTAGATTTTGAACCAGATTTTACAGTGGAAAATATAGGAGAAATTCCTGAAATTATTAAAAAACTCAATAAAATTTCATGATATTTATTCAAATAAAAAATTTTTAATGTAAATTTTTGTAATATTTATTATATCTTTTTGTTTCGTTCTTAAAATCACTTATTATTTTTAATCATTTTTTTCAAACGATGCACCAATTAAATGTGCAATCCTAAGGCATTCTGGTATATGTCCAATTCCAGTAGTTTTTTCTAAAATCTCTTTTACAATATTTTTATTTAGATCGTCAGTATAATGGGCGTAGATAGGTTTCACATTTTTTTTAAGATGAAATTCATCAATACGCTTTATTTTTTCAAAAATTGCCCATTTTTTTTCCCAATTAAATTGATTTTTCATTAATGCCTTTTTAATGGAATTAAGATCAGGTTTATGTTCAATTATTACGATTATTGGTCTATTGGTTAATTTGGATAATTCATCGGTATCGCAAACATTAAAACCTCCAAAAGTGATTCCATAAAGCATGATTACTCTTATTTGACCATAATGATTAGAATTTATAATCATTTTTCCGATTTTTTCAGTAGCATCAAAACCATCTACTTCAATTTTTGTTTGGACTACCCCCTCAATGCGGTAATTACCTCTTGTAATTACTCCAAAAATTCGTGTTAAATCTTTTTTATGGGGCACAAATGGTGCGTCATCTATTCCAATAGCTCTAATTTCTTCTTTAACCTTATTTATTTTCATTTTAATTACAGCTCATATGACACAAGCTAAAAGGGTATGATGCAATAAATAGAATTTTATAAGTTAATACATAAATTTAATGAACAATAACCAAACATTTTTAGCAAATAAGCGGATTATCATATTTGGATATAGATATTAAATGATTTTGTTTATTTATGATTATTTTTTGAAATAGAAAACAGATTTTCTATTGAATTTTTTAAGATTTTATCTCTAGTAGCTTTCTGAAAATCTTCAAGCTCAACATCCAATATCGAAGCAAGTTTTTTAGAGATTATATGTATTTCTTTTGTATGTCTTTTTTCTCTGGCTTCATTTAATTTCATATAAAGTTCTTTAGCAGTTCTAAATTTATCATTAGGTAAGGAAGATATCCTTTTTAAAATATCAACTTGCTCGGTTAATTTTTTAGTGCCCCTAAATACTTTTCTTCTAATTCGAGTCTCCTTTCCAAATCTTTTATTTAATTCTTTAAGGATATGGCTGCTTTTTCTAGACAAATTCTCAATTCTCTTCTGTAACAAACTAATAAATTCGTCAAATTGGATAACTACTAATTTCATTTTAGCTTCTAATGCATCAATTGTTTTTTCAGTTAACTTAGATTCTAGTTTCTTTAGTTTTTTAGTTTGATTTTCTATTATTTCTTTTTGAGATTTTAGCTCTTCAGCCAAATCAATGATTTTACGAGCGTCCTTTGGTGTCAAATTCTTTATATCAGTCTTTCTGATTTCATAGATTAATTGAAGAGCAGATTTAAGGACTTGTGGGGATATTTTATCGATATCAGCTATATAATGTTGAATAGAATCCATAGCATCATCAATTGCCTTCTGTAATTCATTGGTCTTTTTTTGGAATAATTCATCATCGATTTCTGATTCATAACCTAAATAAGTTGATGAGTCTTTTATTTCAACTCTTTCAGAGGGTGCTGAGACTTCATACAGCTCTTCTTTTGAATAAGCTTTCTGACTTTTTGGTGTTATATTAATATCAATACTTTCAGGTTCAATAACATTATTACTAGCAGATGATTCGATTACCTTTTGTGAATCGTTTGTAGAGTTTAGTAGACTTAATTTTTTAGGAATTAGTTTTACTAATTCACCATTCTGAATGCTTGTATCAGCAGAATATTCCAGATTTTCTTTTACAGACTCTTTTATTCCTACTGGTGTGGAAGAAGCTACTTTTTTAAGTCCAGTTCCTTCTATTCCCTCAGAAGCAGAGATTCCTGTCCCCTTGATACCAGTTCCCTCTATTCCTTTGGAAGCAGAGATCCCTGTTCCCTTGACGCCAGTCCCTTCTACTCCAAAAATTGATGGTAAGCCTTTAGATTTATCCTCCGTATCTTTAATTTCTAAACTATCTTTTTTATGTCCGATTTTTAAAACTTCATTCTTTTTCTCTTGTTGAGGTAAGATTTCTTTTTCTAATGGTGTTTTAATTTGAGGATGAATTACTTCATCACTTTTCATATTGCTACTATCAGCTAAATTTGATTCAATATCAATTGGTGAAACAGATTCATTTTTTAATGAAGGGATTTTAACAGGTTGCTTTTTATTTATCGATGGTGTTAAATGAATTTTTGAACCCTTACCATTTGATGCTAATGGAGGACCTTCAAATTTTTGGGAACTTTGATCTTGGGTTATAAATGATTTTTGATTAGATATTTTAATTCCAGAATCTGTTGTAGAACTTGTCGGTGGGCTTAGTATTGGTTTTATAGATGAAGAGATTGATGATTTTAATGAAGATTCAGATGAGATATTAGAAGA
>CAZYEE010000358.1:0-3765 GCA_964646355.1 uncultured archaeon
ATAGGGTCCGACTGTGGAATCTGGATATTCGGAAATAAAGATAGCATCAAATGGAAATTCTAGTGGAGTCAATTCAGGAGGAAGAATTTTCTTTTTAACTTCAAGTGGAGCTTGAAAAAGGAAGACTAGAGCCCTCATTTTAGGATAAAAATATGGTGGTGGTGGATAATGTCCGCATTGACGAGGCATAGAATAATCCTTAACTTCATATTTAGCCATTTTAATTAATCTCCTAAATCAAATTGTGTAAATAATGTTCGATCTGTTTTTTCAGTCAAATCAGCCAACATCATAGCTGCCTTACTATATTTCATAACGAGAGACATATCTCCTTCTAATTCTAAATCACCACTCATTAAAGCTTGAATAGGATTTATTTCTTTAAAAGCCATTTTTCTCCAAATATATAATGGTGCTCTAAGAGTCATTCCGGTTTCTCTTGGAGGGTCTTCATCTGGGTCTAAAATTTTGATACCAAGGCATTTTCCATCTTTTAAGTCCAAAAAGCATCGTATATCAAAATCAATTTCTCCGCTAGCAGTCATCACAACTAACATTGCACCTTCAAAATCTATGCCCCAGCCACTGGCAGCCTCATTATATTCTGGGGAATTATTTAGAACCTCGCAATATTCTTTAGCCCATTTTTCTCCTAATACTTTCAATTCTTCAAAAGATACCATTACTTTTACCTCTATTATAAGTGTTTTATTTTTTAAAAATTAGTATTTTAATTGTTTTTATTATTTAAAATTTAAATTTATTTTATGTATTTAATTTTTTTTACACAAATATGTTATTTTCTGATAATATCTATTTTTAAACTTTTTAATATTTTTTGTTGTACTGTCGTCATTTTAGATATTTTTTCCACTTTCTCCTTATTTATTATTATCGATACTATCTTTATTTCCTCTAAATCATCAAGTACCTTATTAAACGATATCTTTATTCGTGATTTTCCTAATATATGATTATACATTTCAAAAAATATGCAAGATATGATATAAAAAAGAATACAATTACTAGATTCTTTCTTCTTAGCCAGAATGATCGAATTTTCATATCTGTCTTAAAGAATCTGAAAGTCTATTCTATTTGAAATTTTTCGATATATGGATGCATTATTTTTTTCGTGCAGAAATTTAGGTTCGAAGAGATGAGTATAAATCTACCCAAATTTCTTAGCGTCTTTTTAATTAACTTTCAGTCCATTTTAACTTCAATTTTTAATTTATCATTTAATATAACTCAATTTGGGTCAAAATATTTAGAAAATCCATTTAATATTAACTTAATTCTAGAATTTATATTCACAGGTCTTCCTCTTTCGTTATTTCTCGATTTTAAATTATCCTTTTTTTTGGAATTATTATAATTTTTTAATTGAATCAGCCAAATTTTCTATAAATGGTTCTTTTTTCTCAAGAATGATTTCATATTTTATGATTTACTGTAAAATGACTGTTTTTTTTGATAATTATAAAGATTTAAGAATGCTTTTGCTGCCCTTTCTATACTTGGAAAGATTGGGACTGAGTCTTTTACGAATTTATTCTTTAATTTCTCACGTTGTATCACATTAAAATATGGTAAAGAAATTAAGAATGGTTTTTTAACTGAATTAGCATATTTAAATATTCTTATAATGTTATTATAATAGATTTCATAGCCTTTATCAAATTCAAGAGGTGCAAAAGTTTCAAATATTATTCCTCCGATATAGGGCTCATCAATTGCAATTTTACAAATCTCAAAAAATTTTTCCTTCCGTCCAATCCATGGCAAATCAAGTGGGTTAAGAATACTTCCGATAGAAATCATAGATTGTAATTTAGATCTTGTTGGTTCTTGAATTTTTGGAACATCAATACCGAGTTTAACTATTCTATCGACACCCAGTACAGCTTTACCCCCACTCCAAGTAATTAATAAAATGCTTTTTACCGTAGGGCATATATTTTTACAATAATAAAAAGCGATAGTAGAATCTATAAGTTCCTCGTAGGTATTAATTTTAATTGCAGGTGTTTGTTTAAATATAGAATCCCAAATTTTAGAATCAGAAGCGATTGTGCCTGTATGGGAACTCACAGCTCTCTTCCCTTGTTCAGAAACGCCGCCACGCAAAATCAAAGCAGGCTTTTTTAGATTCTTTAAAATTTTTAATAAATATCTTCCTTCAGACTTATAATATTTTGAAAAACCTTCAAAATATCCAGCAATAATTTCGGTCTTTTCATTTTCATTAAAATAATTGATGAAATCAGTGAAATTTAAATCAACAGAATTTCCAATGCTGGCAACAGTAGAGAAATTTACTCCATACTCATTTTCTTTGATTACATACCTAGTAGTTAAATCTCCTGAATGAGAAACAAATGAAACGCATGATTTTTCACAAATTTTAGTAGAAAAATATGGACTATATGAGATTTTGCCACCAGTTGAATAAATTCCCATACAATTTGGGCCAATAGCTCTTGTATTACTGTTTTTCAAGAGGTCATGCAACTTTTGTTCAATTTCTGCGCCATAATCATCATACTCACCAAGACCGGCAGAAAAAATATGAAGTGTCTGAAAATTTTTTTGGATACATTTTTTTATAATATCCAACAATCTTCTTTTATTAATAACGATAATCGTAAAATCAATATTATCAGGAAGTTCTGAAATATCATTATAACACTCTATTCCAAACAATTTTTTCTCTTTTGATACTAAATAAAGTTCACCCTCAAATCCCCTTTCTATAATACCACGAATGTACCACGGAATTTTTTCTGATGCCTCAATTATTGCAATACTTTTCGGATAAAATAATTTATTCATGTAATCTTTTAATTCCATTATATCACCATGTTGCATATATTATTAAATTTGAGAAGTATAAAAAAATTTAATTTTATATTCATCTTATAGATATATGGATGAAAATCCTGAGAATTATTGATAAATTAATTAAATTTAAGGATAGTATTTTATTTTTATTAGATAATTTTGAAGTGATTTAATTAAAAAATGCCGTTATTTGAAATATTACTAAAAAAGTTAAAACCTATATAAAATTAATCAGAATTATTAATTTTTATATAAAAATTTAGAAATTGCTAAAAAAATCGATATTTTTTCTAAAAAATAATAAGGAAAACATAAATAGTCGAATCTTCCAAAATAATAATACGTATCATATATTTAAAATTTTAGAAGGAGATATTATGCCAGAAAGTATTTATAAAATTATTGAATTAGTCAGTTCTTCAGAGAAATCTTGGCAAGATGCTATTGAAAAAATGGTCGAACAAGCCTCTAAAACACTCAGAGATTTAAGAATTGCAGAAGTTGTCCAGATGGATGTAAAAATAGATAACGGTAAAATTGTTCTATATAGAGTTCGCGCAAGACTTTCTTTTAAGTATGAAGGAAAATAATCAATAAATAATCAATAAAAATAAGATAAAATCAAGATTTAAATTCGATCAGTTTCTATTTCCAATGAATATTTCAAGTAAATTAAAATAAAAACATCTAAATTTATCACATTTTTTATTTTTTTATCTCTACTTTATTCTTAAAGTATATCCATATCAAACCATATATTTTTAATTTATACTCATTGTTATTTTTAAATTTGAATATTTAATAAATAATCAATTTAAACAGATAATTTATCATAATAAATAAGTTGTTTGAATAGAGATCGTTTAATTTAACAAAAAATAGATAATTAATAACATTAGATAACATATTAGATATTTTTAT
>CAZYEE010000359.1:0-3764 GCA_964646355.1 uncultured archaeon
GGTGGGCCCAGTACTGGCTTGCCTACAAGCCCATCTCAAGGTGATATTATGCAATCCCGCTGGGGTACACATGGAGATCATTATATTATTGCTATTTATCCTAATTCTGTCCAAGAATCATTATATTTAACTATAAGGGCGTTTAATCTTGCGGATAAATATCGTGTCCCAGTAATTTTACTATCAGATGCTACAATTGCTCATATAAGAGAGAGGTTGGAAATACCGTATCAATCAGAGGTCGAAATAATTAAAAGAGTCCCCGTTACTATCGAGGTATCAAAATATCATCCATTTAGAACTGGATTTGTGAGACCGACAAAAGTACCTGAGATGGATCGATTGGGTGATGAATATCACACGTATTTAACAGGGTTAACACATGATTGGAAAGCATATCCTACACCAAATGATCAAGAAGTTCATGAGAAATTGATAAGGCGTTTTTATGAAAAAATAAGGGATAATAGAGATGACATTATAACCTTTGAGAAAAAATATTTAGAAGATGCCGATATTGTTGTTGTATCATATGGAATAGCTTCAAGATCAGCTCTTATTGCAGTAGAAAAAGCAAGATCCGAAGGATATAAAGTAGGATTTCTACGTTTAATTACTATCTGGCCATTCCCGCACATGGAGGTCTATAATTTAGCTCTTAATATTAAAAAATATATTGTTGTAGAAATGAATTTAGGACAGATTTATCATAAAGTCCAGGAACATTCAAGAGGTAATTGTGAAGTTGAGTCATTATTTAGAATTGGAGGCAGAATACCCACTCCTAAAGAAATTTATAATATGATTAAAAAAAGGTGATAAATATTTCTAAAACATCTGAGGAATTAAGGAAAAAATATCTTAGAACGGACTTATTACCAACAATATTTTGTCCAGGATGTGGTAATGGGCAAGTTATAAATTTTCTAATAAGAGCCATAGATGAGCTTAATATTTCCAAAGATAAAATTGTATTGATATCTGGGATTGGATGCTCCTCTCGGATACCAGCTTATTTTGATACAGATGGTATACATACAACTCATGGTAGAGCTATTGCATTTGCTACTGGAGTTAAAGTAACTAATCCCGATTTAACAGTAATTGTTATAACAGGCGATGGTGATCTTGCTGCCATTGGGCTTAATCATTTTCTACAAGCCATTAGAAGAAATATCTCAATTACGGTCATCTGTATTAATAATGAAAATTATGCAATGACAGGTGGTCAAGTTTCACCTACAACTCCAATGGGTAATTATACTGCAAGTACACCTTATCAATCTATTGAACATTCTTTTAATTTATCCGCCTTGGCAAAATCTGCTGGAGCTTTATATGTAGCCAGGTGGACTACGTTCCACCCTTTACAATGTATTAAATCAATAAAAAAGGGACTAACTAAAAAGGGTTTTTCTTTTATTGAAATACTATCGCCATGTCCTGTGAGCCGAAAACTATTTAGAACCGCGATCGAATACATGAATTATTATTTAAAAAATAGCATAAATTATTCATCGGATATAAAAGATGAAACTTCATGTCATATTTTTGAGAATTTTAATGAGTGTTTCATTACAGATAATAAAGGTAAAATAGTAGTAGGGGAATTTGTGGATATTGATAAACCTGATTATCATATTTTATATGAAAAACTGAGAGAAAGGGCAAAAAATGAGTTTTGGAAATCTCGAGAATGAAATTAATGTTAGATTCTGCGGCCTAGGTGGTATGGGCGTTATTTTAGTAAGCATTATTTTAGGTAAAGCCGCAATATATGAGGGAAAAAACGCACTCCAGACCCAATCATATGGTTCTGAACAACGAGGTACTAAAGTTCGTAGTGATATTGCGATATCTAATAATAATTCTATTTTATATCCTGTTATTGATAAATTTGACTATCTTATTGCATTTTCTCAAGAGGCTTATAATCATTACATTAAATATATCAAAGAAGACGGCATTATTATTATAAATTCTGACTATATTTCAACTATTAATCAAAATTACAAACATATAAAAATACCCGCTGCTAGTATTGCTCGTAAATTGGGAAATAGTAAAGTATTAAATATTATAATGCTTGGTTTATTTATAAAGATCTCTAATATTGTATCTAAAGAGTCCGTGATTAGAGCAATTAAAGAAACTATCTCTAAAAATTATGTAGAAATTAACATTCAAGCATTTTACGAGGGCTATAATTTTAGCAATAAATAATTTGATTTAATTTAATTAATTGAAAGAACAAATTTAAACTATAAATAATAAACTAAAGAAAAATCTGAAAGAGGATTCGATATAAGATTAATCTTTAGGTATAAAAATTATCTTTAGATATAAATCAAAATTTCCTATATTTTACCTATATTTGTGTTATGTATCTATTAGGAATAAAATTACTCACATAAACATTCTTACCAGCCTTCCAGATATCAATTCCATCTTCCAATGCTTGTTTAGCATCTATTTTAAGTAGAACCAGTTTTCCTTTATGACGGCGCCCAACGATCTTTGCATCGGTCAACGAGCTTGTTAGGTGAACTAGGTTTCTTCCCATGGGCTTCAGACCCTCTAGCTTTATTTTTGAATATGAATCTTCATTAGTACCATGGTATAAATAATTCGGGATATCTTTATCATATAACTCGATATTTATCCAAGAGATAGAATGCCCATATCGTGCCCTAATTCTGTTATTAGAAATTTCAAATCTGCCCTTTCGGTCAAGGTCAATTAGTGCTTCAATTCTCCTACGGTCTACCCATTTGAATTTTTCTCTTTCTCTCAATTTTTCTATTAATTCATCTAGAGTTTGTTCAGTATATCCATTAACTTTCAGTTTAATCCCTATAATATCCGGCTTATGTCTTAAAATTAAAGATAAAAATTTACTAAGGTTTACTCTTTTTTTATCTGAAAACATTTCTATAATATTATGGGAAGGAAATTTAAGTGAATGCTGGTCCAGTTCACGATTTGTGATGTATTGTTTGCATTCTTCACAAAAATAAAATTTGAGATGCGCCATTTTTAACTCTTAACCTTAAATTATAATTAAATTATAGGAAATTTTTCTAAATTTGGAAATTTGATTAAAATGTTTTTTTCTTTTTGATTTAGCTTTTTGTTTTAGATATTAAATCCTCAGGTATTTTGAAATTACATCCTATTTTAACTAAATATTACCATTTTTTATAAATCTGTCATCAAATCATAATCTCCCAGATGCGCATTGAGTTGATAAATATTATATGGTATAATGATAATCGCATATTAAATATATAATAAAAATAATTACATAATTTTCCGCAAATTATAGAAGTTAAATATTTCTCACTATGTTTTTTCTAAAAATTGAATTTTATAACCTTTCATATCTCGCTAATTTTTAGTGGTGTTTATATACTTTCTTTTAATATTCTATAATATGACCGAACTTGAATTATTAAAAGAATCCGGCCTATTAACATTATTAAAATACATCATTGCATTCGGCACTGAAGTTGATGATACTATCACTGCCGATCCGTGGACACCCTGGCCATTTCCTTAAACTATAAATCTTTTTTTTCTATTTCCCAATTTTATTATTTTTATAAAGTTAGATCTTTCTTAATTTTTAATATATTTTGCTAGAACTAACATCATTATTATATATTACATTTAATATTATGTATATACGAAATTATATCTCCTTATATACTCTATTATGGGCCTATATGTCCAAAAGATGTTTGTACAATGACTTTTTTCAATCC
>CAZYEE010000360.1:0-3751 GCA_964646355.1 uncultured archaeon
ATTTATTCAATGGAAGTGTTTGGGGAAGAGATGTGCAGCTTCCATATAATTTTACAATAAGAATCAATGCCAGTTTATACGGATATCAAACGGTTGAGCAGACAAGATATATAATGGTGGAGCCACTCCCGACAAATGTTACCGTCTATCTTAATGATACGAAAACGACGTATTACATAATTGATAAGAATGATACTATTAATATTACGGTCTATTTTGAAAATATATTGCGCGGAACACCGATAGTTGATGGTTTCGTGAATATCACATGCATTTCAAATCCATCAATAGCGGACAATTTACCGATGACATCAATTGGGAATGGAAATTATTCATGGAAATTCGATCCGACCAGTTCAGGTAGATTCAATTTTGTAATAAATGGGACAAAAGTTGGGCATATAAAGAGTTCAAGACAATTTACGATAGTAGTTGGGTTTACCGATATAGTTACGTATTTAAATGGACAGAAGCAATCAAGTATTGATATATATTATGATGAGGTTGTAAATATTACGGCATTTTACAATGACACTTCAATAGGAAGTGGTATTACAGGAGCGAGTGTAAATCTTACAGTCTTGTGGAATAATACATTATATAATATGAAAGAGCTTTCAGATGGGAATTATACATGGTTGTTTAACGCATCACAATGGTATAATAGTGTTGAATTGCCTTATCTATTTAATATATTTATTAATGCATCAAAACCCTCGTATCAATATGCAGAAAAGACAATATCGATTCGTATAATTAACAAGCCAACAAATCTTACTGTATATCTAAATCAGACGGAGCTGAATGAGATAACCTGTTATTATGATGAGGTTGTGAATATTACGGTATTCTATGAAGATTTGATCAATACTGAAGGTATAACTGGTGCTTCAGTAAACATATCGAGTAATTCAATGTCAGAATTGGGTAATGGATATTATAATTGGAATTATCATGCGATTCAATTAGGAGATTTTTCATTCAAGATAAACGCAACGAAACATGGATATGAATACAATGAAACTACGATTACAATACATGTAATTGAGCGACCAACGAATATCACAATATATATAGCTGGTGGAATTAGCTACAATTATGTTATGTATTATAATGAATCATGCTTAATAACTGGATTCTTTAATGATACAATTAGAAATATTGGAATAAGTTCTGCAGTAATGAAAATATCAAATACCACTCGTTCTTGGACGATGAATGAAGTTGGAAATGGGAATTACACCTGGAGGTTTAATGCTACAAGGTTAGGCAGTTTTACATTTATAATAAATGCAAGCAAATATGGATACAAATTCAATCAGACTACAATAAATATCCAGGTTATAGAACGTCCATCTGAAGTAGTTAGTTATATTGGTGGATTTAGAACGATAAATTATAGTTTATATTATAATCAGACATGTTCAGTAATTATATATTATAATGATACTCGCAAAAGCATAGGTATAACAAATGCAAATACATTTATCAATAATACTATCAATAGCTGGAAGTTGAAAGAATTAGGAAACGGAAATTATACGTGGACATTCAATGCGACGAATGTTGGAATATATCAGTTTTCTCTTAACGCGTCTAAATATGGATATCAATATTCCGAGATAAATATTACAATAGTTGTAATGCCACGGCCAACTGATTTAGGTATTTTAATAAATAATTCACAGATTACAGAATATACATTGTACTATAATCAAACATACGTAATAACTGTCAATTATACAGATGTTCTTACTTCAAATGGAATAGAAAATGCATCTGTAAAATTAAATTCGACTTTATTTGTAGAGTTAGGGAATGGTATTTACGAGCTGCAATTTAAGGCGGATGTTATAAAAAATCTCACCTATATAATAAATGCAACCTTGAATGGAAATTATACCTCGGTCATTCGTATTATAAAGATCAATATTATAGGGCGTCCTATAACGGTTGAGTTATATATAAATGGAGAGTTGAGATCATTAGATCAATTGATAATAAATCTTAAAATAGGCGAGACTTTAAGAATTACAGTGAAATATAAAGATAATCTAACGGGTCAGCCTATTCATGGTGGAGAACTTATAGTTAATAACATTTCAGTGCCTGAAAATTCATCTGAGATAGGACGTTATGACTTCATTTATACCGCAAATGATACTGGTACTCATATTTTGAATATTACAATAACCAAAACAGGGTTCCAGTTAAATTCAATAATAATTACAATCAAGACGCCACCGGAAGAGATCGACTATATTTGGATAATTGTGCTGTTGCTTATATTAATAATATTTGGTGGTACAATAGCTACCGTGCTATACATGAATAAACGAAAAAGGCCATATGCCGTCTATAAGAAATCTGGCGTCGAATTCATCCTAAACAAATTTAATAGAGCATTAAATTTGAAATATATTATAGTGTTTGGAGATCAAAAGAGTTTAGATAAGAAAAATGCAACAAAAATATTTTATGGCAGAAGTTTTGAAAAGATTACATCAGATGAGTTAAAAAACATTCTTAAAGAAATAAGATCTTGGGGTCCAGTAGAGATTGATATGTTAGAATTATCCAAGCTTAAAGATTTTGACAATATATATTCAGATATTAACGGAATTAGAGCTGTAATATTTACAAAAATGCCAGAGGATAATGAATTTAAGAATGAATTTATCAAGGCAGTTAAGGGAATTGAAGAGATTTCCAGGTCCGAAGTTTTGAACGAAGACCTGATTGAAGATGTAATTGACCTATATTTTGATATAAAAATACAATACCCATATAGATTAACCAGTAATCAAAAGCTATTGTCAAATATTACAGACAAGTTGGAAAAATTAATTATCACAAAAATACAAGAAAAAATAAATAATATCGAAGAATCGAGAGAACCTATCACAAAATATATAACATATTATAAATCCGCTGATATAAAGAAATTATTAGAAAGATTTAATGCGTTATTAAATAAATTCTATAGATTCAAATTAGAAAGAGGGCAATTTTATCTAATTGATTTACTTCCATTCATATTGGCAGAAAAAAAGACATCACTTGAATCAGTATTATTTGGTCTAATAAACTTAAGGAATAGAGGGATTTTAATACCACAAATTAATCCTGAAAATATATTAAAACCACCGAAAGGCGGAAGAGAGACAAGAGATGATTTAGATAAAAAGAAGAATATACAGAGAGAAGAGGCTGGAAGAAAAGGAAAAAAAGAAAAAGATATGAAAAAAGAACAAGAAAAAGAAAGAGATATAGCAAAAGAAAAAGCAAAAGAAAAAGCAAAAGAAAATGCTAGTGAAGTAGAAAAAATAGAAAAAAATACTCAATCTAATATTGAAACTCAAGAATTAAAAGAAAAATCCGACAAGAAAAAAATCGAAATAGAACCAGAATCGGAAGGAAGAAATAAAACTAGTACAAATCTTTCTGATACATTTAGAATGTCAGAAAGCCTTGGAGTTGGAACTGATGATGAGAAGTTATTAAAAGACATACGTGCCATAATTGAAAATATACCAAGTAAATTCATAACGAAAACCAAATTAGCGAAGCAATTGGATATAGATTTAAAATTACTAGAAGATTTACTAAAAAAGACAAATTACAGAACAACAAAAACACGAGTTTACAGGGAACAGAATTAAGATTAAAAATATCAAATAATTTAATATATTTTTCATTTATTTATATTCTTTTTTTCACACATTTAAATTTGTGATAAAAAAGATTTCTA
>CAZYEE010000361.1:0-3698 GCA_964646355.1 uncultured archaeon
AGATTATGCAAGCTCAAGAAAAACTACACGCCACTCATTCTAGAAATAGAAAACAAGCTTCTATTGGGCTCCATGACCTTGATAAAATAACACCCCCAGTAACATATTGTGCAAAAAAACCAGAAGATATTTGTTTTATCCCATTACATGAGACTGAAAAAATGAACGGCTATGAAATTCTTGAAAAAGTTCCCAAAGGTAGAGAATATGCGTATATAATTAAAGACGCGCCTGTCTATCCAATACTTTATGACGCAAAAGGTACGATATTATCGCTTCCTCCTATTATAAACTCAGTTGATACAGCAGTAACGCCAGACACTCGTAATTTATTTTTCGATATTACATGTCTAAACAAAAAAATTGCGAATTATGCACTAAATGCACTAATTTGCAATATTGCAGAAAGAGGAGGTCAAATTAAAACTGTTAAAGTCGTGTATCCAGATCATGTAGAAGAATTGCCTGATTTAACACCTAATAAAAGAATTCTTCATCTGGATTATGTTAACCATGTATTAGGTTTAAATCTGTCTCTTGATGAACTTAAACAACTTATATTAAAAGCCAGAATGGGCTATGAAGATAGAGATAGTTCTAGTGTTACAGTACTTATTCCAGCCTATCGGGCGGATGATCATCATGAGATTGATTTAGTAGAAAATGTATCGATTGCTTATGGATATAACAGATTCGTCCCTGAAATACCTAAAATACTAACTGTAGGACAAGAAGACCCATTTGAGATATTTTCTAGGAAAGTTGCTTATTTCTTAATTGGATTGGGCTATCAAGAAGTAAATAACTATATAATGACCAGCAAAGAAGTCTTATTTGAAAAAATGAACATTGATGAATCAAAGGCTAATTTCGTAGAAATTTCAAATCCCGTTAGTTCCAGTTTTTCAATCTTAAGAAACGATTTATTACCTTTGAATATCGATTTTATAGCAAAAAATACACATGTAACTTTACCGGTTAAGATATTTGAAATCGGTGATGTAGTCGAAATTGATGAAAGTTATGAAACAAAGACAAAACAAATTAGACAGCTTACTGCATTAATAACTGATTATTCAGTTTCTTTTGAAAATATTCAAGAGGTATTATTTGCATTATTCAATTATTTGAACCTTGAAATTGAATTGAAAAAAATGGTTAATAATGTTTATATTAAAGGCAGAAGCGCTAATATATTCGTTAATGATAAATTAGTTGGTGATATCGGAGAAATATCATTGGAAATACTTGAAAATTTCGGATTAATTAATCCTATTGCTGCATTAAGACTGGACTTAAATTTAATATATGATATGCTTTAATACGATTTTATCGGTTAAGTTTAAATCATTTCATTCTCTTTTTATTATTAACAAATGAATATGATCGAATTTATTAAATACTGTCAGAATATCATTGAGCAAGTTAAAAAGAATGCTTGGAGATTAAATAAATTAACCAAGGAAGATATAAATAAAGATGTACTTCTTTTAGCTAAAGAGACCAATACTTCACCAATGATGGTTTTTAGACAGAAACTTAAATTATTGGGCTTTTCTAAAAAAAGTATCAAACAAATTTTATTCAATGATGTTGAAAAAATTCCTCCATTTTTGAAAAATGATTTTCTGGTCGCCGTATATAACGACCCTGTTTTTTCTCCATTTGGGATGAAATTTTTTGATAAATTAGGAATAGATGGTGAAAATATTATAAAAGAATGGCTACAGTATGAGGGGATAAAGTTTAAGATGGATCCACGTAATGGGCGCCTAAGCATCCCAGATTTTCTATTAGAAAAGCCTATTATAATTTTCAATTATAAAATAAAATGGATTGAAAGTAAATGCTCATATGGTGATATCTCTACATATAATAACCATAAATCACAATTCTCAAAATTCGATAATCTATACGGCAATAACGGTTGTATCGTTTATTGGTTCGGATTTGTCGATGAAATTAAAGATGATATACACTTGTTTCTTTCATATAAAGATATCTTGGAGCTTGTCCCCAAATTCTTACATCCCAAAATATTTGATCTGATAAATGATGTGCCTGAAGAATTTGAATATTTTTTTGCACCTTAAAATCTTGTAATTGAATATTTAAAAAAATAAGATATTTAGTCTTTATTCAAAATTGTCTTAGATTCTATAAATTTTACTCCATTTTTGGTCATATCATCGAGAGTTCTTGAAATATTACCCTCTGGACTATCTATTCCCCTTGTCAAGTCTATCACAAAATATACTTCAAAACCAAGTTTAACACCGTCCATTGCTGTAAAATAAACGCAATAATCTAACGCAAGTCCCGCTAAAAATATTCTTTTAATGTTTAAAGAGTTCAAATATCCATCCAAACCCGTTTTGGTTTTACCATCATTCTCTATAAATCCTGAATAGCTATCAATTTTAGGGTTAGTACCTTTTCTAATGATCGCATTAGCCAGATTTGTATTGAGATCCGGATGAAAATCGGCGCCCTTTTGTCCTTGAATACAATGATCCGGCCATAATACTGGACCAATACCCTCTGTACTATATTCATCAAAGGGGTTCATACCAGGATGCGCTGAAGCAAATGAAGCATGACCCTCTGGATGCCAATCCTGAGTTAACACAACTATACCACCTTTATTTTTAAACTTTAATGCCAATTCATTGACTCCATTGATGATCTCATCTCCTTTTTCTACAGGTAAACTTCCTCCAGGTATAAAATCGTTTTGTATATCTACTATAATGAAAGCATCTCTTTCACTTAGTTTAACCTCATTCTCCAACTTTAATTCTGATATTTTCATAGTTAATTATTTATTTTAAACGATCTTATAAATCTTTAGAATTAGTGCATAGATTATACCGGCTCAAACTCTACTATTTAAGTATTTATCTATTAATTAGTTTAGGTTTCCAAATGATTAAAAGAATAAAAATAATTAGACCTGGGTATTTAATTCGCTCAGATACTGGCATTATACTTGATGCAAGATCCTCAGTAGTGCTAATCCAAACTGAGAAATATAACCTAATTATTGATACATCTATTAAAAAAGATAGGAATTTAATTATAAATAATCTATCTAAACATGATTTAACTCCAAAAGATATTGACATCGTGATTAATACACATTCT
Organism: uncultured archaeon; assembly: GCA_964646355.1. GTDB lineage: Archaea > Asgardarchaeota > Lokiarchaeia > Helarchaeales > HEL-GB-B > HEL-GB-B. The sequence continues at coordinate 3,145 of CAZYEE010000361.1, forward strand.
CATCATGATCACACAGAAAATAATGAAATTTTTGAGTCCGCATCTATTTATTCACATCATTTAAATAAAAAAGTCAAATCCGATATTAAGATTAAAGATTTTCCCTTTAAACTGGACAAGGATATATTAATTATAGAAACACCGGGACATTCACTGGATTGTTTAAGTATAATTTTAAGAAAAAAACATGTATTTGCAATTACTGGAGACTCAATTCCTATTAAAAATAATATTATTAATTGGACTCCGCCTATCATTAATATAGATCGAGAAATGGCAGTTGATTCGATGCGGAAGATTATAAAAATTGCCGATGTGATTATTCCAGGACATGATTATGCCTTTAAATTAAAAAAGGGAATTATAGAATAATTATTTGCTCTAAAACAAGTATATCTCGTATTATACGAACTTATATTAATTTAATTCTTTTGTAAATATGATATTTTATTCAATTCAAGTATTTTTTTCTGAATTTATTTTATTTATATTCTTTTTCCACACATTTAAATTTGTGATAAAAAAGATTTCTATTGGAAATGAATTTTTCCTAA
>CAZYEE010000362.1:0-3683 GCA_964646355.1 uncultured archaeon
TTCTGGATTTGATTAATTAAATTTATAATAATACTATTCCAATATTAATTATTTATTCAAATTGGGTGAGTTGTCTAATGATCCAATTTCTAAAAAGATATATTCTTCATCATTTACTTTTGGGAATTATTATGATCATAGAAGGAATTTTTCTAATTATTGATTTAAAAATAATCTGGGGCATTATATATACTATAATTGGAATCGTATTATTTATTGACGATTTAATAGCGGAAACTATGGGTAAATCAATGATGGAAAAATTACCGCAAAAGGTAAAAAATGAAAATACACTAAAAATTATTGGTTTGATTGTATTTATTATTACAACTATTTGGTTCTTATATTTATTTTACCTATATTAAATTTTAATAAAAGGATCTATTGAACTTGATTTTTGCTTTTTTGAAATTTCTCCTAAAAAGATTTCTTCAATTTTTTTAATTACAAAATAAAAAAGAAAAAAAATACACGATAAAGAATACACAATAAAGAATGCACAATAAAGAATAGAAAAAGGGAATATAACAATATGATTGAAATATATCCGTTCTAAATATTAATATTTCTAACTATCTTTTTGGGCTTTTGATTTACTTCTTTTTAATTCTTTTTCAAGTAAAGCGCGGCGCATTATTTTACCAACAGGAGTTTTTGGTATTGAAGATACAAATTCAATTTCTCTAGGCCATTTATAACCCGCCATATTTTCTTTAGCCCATTCAATTATTTCTTGTTCGGTGATTTTTCCGACAAATTCTGGTCTCAATCTGATAAATGCTTTAATTTTTTCACCAACGACTTCATCGGGAATTCCTATAACTCCTGCCTCTAGGACAGCGGGGTGCTCATATAGGGTTTTTTCGACTTCAAATGGTAGGATTCTATAACCCTTATATTTAATCATTTCTTTGGTTCTTCCGCTAATATAGAAGTATCCATCTTCATCCATATATCCAATATCTCCAGTTCTCAACCATATATTTCCATTCTCGTCCTCAACAAACACTCTTTTTGTAGCTTCTGGTTTTTTCCAGTATCCTTTCATGACTTGAGGTCCTCTAATTAAAAGTTCTCCTTTTTCTCCAATAGGTAATTCTTCAAGTGTATCGGGGTTGACAATTTTAACATCTGTATCTATAATTGGCATTCCAATTGAATTTGGTTTCCATTTTGCCCAATATTGTGGTTGTAAATGAGTTCCTGGACTGCATTCGGTGAGTCCATATCCTTGACGAACCTCTACTCCTGCTATTTTTCTCCACCTTTCTGCAACAGCATCAGCTAAAGCTGCTCCAGAAGTTATTACATTCTCTAATGAAGATAAATCTCTTTTTTCAAAATCAGGATGATTAGCCATCATTATATAGATCGTAGGAATGCCGTTGAATGCTTGAACTTTGTAAAGTTCAATTGCCTCCAGAATTGCTGGAATATCGAAAGTATCAAAAATTATTATTTGCATAGCAACCGACATATATGTAAGAACTGAAATTACTCCAAATGAATGGCACAAAGGTAGGATATTAACGAACGACAATTTGCCAAAATTTTTTTCAATATTTTCTTCTGTGACTTCTTCACCAAATGCTAATAATTGGTTAATATTACTGAGGACATTAAAATGCGTAAGCATAACACCCTTAGGTAATCCAGTGGTACCTCCTGTATAAAGTAATGCAAAAATATCTTCTTTCATATTGATGGTTATTTTTTCTTTCAATGGATCAAATTCATTAAGTAATTTATGAAAATCAAAAATTTCAACGCCTTCGATATGTTTTTCTTTAATGGATTTATCATCGTATTTATCTTTTTTAATTAAGATCAATTTTTTAATGTCAAATTCTTTACTTGATCGTTTAAATAATGAAAAATTTTTCTCATGTACTATTGCTATCTTAATATCTCCACAATCTCTCAAAATATGCGAGACTTCAGCCTTTTTAAGCAATGGATTTATTGGGACTAATATAGCACCTAGTTTAATGCATGCCCACATTGCAATAATAAACTCTGAACAATTTGTCGAATTTAATGCTATAGGATCTCCCTTTTTTACTCCTAAACTTTTTAATGCATTAGCCATTTTTAGCGTGTAGTAAAGAAGCTCTCTATAAGTAATTTTTTCTTCTCTTGGTTTGAAATATATTGCTACATTGTTTGGGCAATTCATTTCCACTAATTTAAGGATACAGAATAATCCATTCAGTTTTTCAATTACTTCGTAATTCAATGTTTTTGGCATCCATTCCGGATAACTTTTGAACCAAGGTCTATTTGGACGTACATATGGGCTCTCTATGTCTTTTCTCCCCAGTCCATTTTTAATGTCCATTGGACATTCATCATCATAAAACGGTACCAATTTAGTTCAATCCTTTTAGTTATTTCAAATTGTGTATTTTAATATATATTTTTTAGAAGCAAATAAAATATAATAGTTTTTATTTCATTTATTTTTCAAGTTTTTTTTAGATCTGTTGATGATTAGATTTTTCCAATTTAAAAATCTTTGATTTGAAATTGATTATAATAGTTGTAATTATTACTTAAATTAAAATGCGGTTCTTTTTGTTTCAACAAAAAATTTAAACAACCCTTTTTTAATTCTAACTTTAGAATGAAAATTAAAATTTCAACACCTAGCAGACTACATTTCGGACTAATCGACCTCAATGGTAAATTTGGAAGAATTGATGGCGGAATTGGAGTATCATTAAATTATCCTAATGTAGTACTGGAAGTTGAGAAATATAATAGTAATAAAAAATTTCTAATAAATGGTATACATGACCATTACTGCGAAAATCCTAATTTAAAGCTCCCTGAAGATGAAATCATATCCACCATTGAATTTATTATTAATAATTTTAATGTAAGTGGTATAAAGATTAATATTAAACAGCTAATTCCAGGTCATGTTGGACTTGGTTCTAAAACACAGTTTTCTTTAGGCTTGGGGCTTGCTATATGTAAATTATTTGGATATAATTATAATGTCGATAAAATTGCAAGGATCGTAAAACGAGGAGGAACATCAGGTATTGGGATTCGATCATTTGAAAAAGGTGGATTCATTCTGGATGGTGGACATTCATATGGTACCAATGCACAAAAAAGTAGTTTTCTCCCATCATCCGCCTCAAATGCCCCACCCGCTCCATGCTATATCAATCAACCTCTTCCAGATGATTGGTATTTTGTAATAGCTATTCCTAATCTTGAAAAAGGTGCTCATGGTCAAACAGAAGTCAATATATTCCAAGAGAAATGTCCAATTCCATTAAACCAAGTGGAAAAAATTTGTCATTTAATTTTAATGAAAATTCTACCAGCAATTTTCGAGAAATCAATTGAGCTTTTTGGTGAAGGTTTAACCGAAATGCAAGAACTTGGATTTAAAAAATACGAGGTAGAATTACAACCTGAAATAATTCCCAATCTCATGAAAGAATTCCTTAGACTTGGCGCCGTGGGAACTGGTATGAGTTCATTTGGGCCAGCTACATATGGATTAATAAAAGGAAAAAAAGCTGCTGAAAAATTAAAAGATGATATAATGAGCTATCTAGGTTCCATTGGGGGCTCAGTATTTTATACAAATTGCAACAATAAAGGAGCTTCAATTGAGCAATTATAGATTAATACTTTATGTTTGGACTTAAATGTTTTAAATCTAT
>CAZYEE010000363.1:0-3661 GCA_964646355.1 uncultured archaeon
TATTTCATTTTCAGATCTATACTCTATAATATAATCCTATTGTTAAATTGCAGATTATATAAATTACTAAATACATTATACTAAAAGATAGGAAGTATGGCATTGATCCTTCATAATAATAAAAATTATTATATACTATTCCAAGGATTAAAGATTTTATAAAGAAAAGGCTTCCGGTAATTATCAGAAACATGAAATATAATCGGATAAACTTTTTATTAGAAATATTTCTCACCTTAAATCGTTTTAATGTCTTATAATTCAAATAATCAATCACCCCAATTATAGAAATATCGATTATATTGAATATTATTATATTATATACAGGAAGAAAAAACAACAACGTAATAATATTGGTAATTGAATAAGAAATCCATTGATTCTTATTTTTTTTCTTATTATCCTTCTTTTTCTTTTGTTTATCCTCTTCTATATAATTTAATTTACCATAAATTATCGATTTAATTATATAGTAAAATATTATATTTATAAAAAAATTTGATAGCAATATTGATATCAAATTAATAATAAAGAAGTATTCAAGATTATAACAAATATTTTGAATAATTGTTTGAGTTTGAGTAAATATAATTTTATTGAAAAAATATATTAAATAAATAATTTTATAAAATAAAATTATTGGAATAACACCGCTAAAAACTACCATATACAAATATACGACTTTTATTCTTAGAACATTTTTATAAATATCCTTCCAACTTAATTTTCTTATAGTATTTCCCAATAATAATATAAATGAATTAACAAAAAGTATAATAAGTATTATAAAATTAAAATTTGATAATTCGCTATATATGACTTCTTGGTGGTTAGGGTCATAAAGATTAATATATAAAATAAAAAAATCAAAATATAATAAAAAAATTAGTATAGTAATAATCGAGAAAATAGCTAAATATGTTTTAAATTTATTATAAAATTCATATATAGAATTTTTATCGTCTTTCAATTTTTTATTTCTCTCTCCCGTTTTTTAAATCTTTTATTTTATTATTTTTAACATCACTAAAATATTTTATATTATATAGATATATAATTAGATTTGAAATAAAATTAGTTATTAAATAATCGATATTAAACATAATAAAAATTGAAGGAGTTTTATATATTCCAAAACTACTATATGATACTCTTATTACATAATTGATTGAAATAATAATAATTCCAATCGAAATTATAAAAATCGAATATAATAAGATCAATTTTTTATTTGAAGATATTTTTTCTAACATTTTTTCCTTCCAGATCAGAATATTCCATAGTACTATAAATGAAAATATTAATATAAAAATGCTCATTATAATTAGAAAAATATCAGACCTTAAAGATATATATAGATAGATATTTGGTAAAAATAATGTCATAAAATTTATTAAAAATAGTATAATTACCAACTTAGATAAATATTTTTTAAGATTTTTATTATTTCTTGTTTCATTTATAATAATATTATTAAAATATTCTTTTTTATGACTAATATTAATATGTATATTTATAACTCCAATAAAAAATATTGATAAAATTAATAATGATATTATTATTTCCAATATAATAAATTCTATAAAATTATTTAATGAATAAAAAAAATATATCATTAATAAAAAATTATTAGAAATAATAACATTAAATAATAAACTAGGTGTTATAAAACTCAGAAATGATAGTATTAATAATAATTTTTCATTAATATCATTTCTATAACACTTATAAATCGAATTCATAAAAATATCACCTAAAAGATATGAAATAAGTATTCCTAAAATAAAGATGAACTTAACAAAATATGTGAAATTCATAAATTGTGGATCGTTGTTTAAATTAAAAATAAAATCCACTAATAAATAAAATGTAAAGAGATAAACAATTAATCGTATATAATATCCAGTTTTAGATATAAACACATTAAGATTATTTTCTTCATATTTATTACTTGATATTATTATCACACCCAATTTATTTTACATATTTATTTTTTTATTTCTTTACATTTTTTAGCTAATTTTTTTTAATTTGAATTAATTATCGCTTAAGTTTGCCACTAATTTGATACATTTATTTTTAAACTTTTAATTGTTTTTTTAGTCCGGAAGTTATTTCACCGTCCAACTAAAATATTAACATTATCAAATTTATTAAAACTAGTAGTGTGAGTTGGTTATTTTCATAAGATAATCCTGTCCTCGAAGAAATCCAAGGATATACAACACTTTTTACCATACCACCTAGAGCAATAAACATAATAAATATTGCGCCAAGTGAAAAGTTTTTCAGTAATTTTCTTCCATCATCATTTATTGAGAGACTTGTAGCCTGAGTTCTTTTATTGTATTAAATCTTTTGATTATAATATAGCTTGTAATAAAAATGCATCCAATAGAATAACCATAAATCCAATAGGAAAGATCTTGAAAATAAGATATGTCCATTAAATTAATTTTGTAAATAATTACTAAAATTGGGGTTAGAACATAAAAGATGGTCAATATTATTGACACAATTATTGTTAAATAATATCTTTTAACTAATATTTTAACCATATCAGATGTTTCTTTCAACTCATGATTAATTTGAGATTTATAAAAAATTATATTAGAGCTTGTATCTAATAAATGAAAATTAAGAATAATCATCATTAATATAAAAATTCGAAAGAAAAACATCGGATAATAAATCATTAGAGCTATGTTAATAATTATATTTATAAAATTTATAATTAAAAAATATAAATTGAGTCTAAAAGATCTTTTTAACACTGTTGAAATTTTTTCTAATTCTTCTATTACCTCTAATACTTTACCCAGATCCTTCACGAAATTTATTATAAAAATTTTATTATAAAAACTGGATATTATATGATAATGATAATCATAAGACCAGCTTATCACATTCACGAAGATGATAAAGATCATTATGGGAGAAACAAGTAAAATCTTAATATAAGGGTCAAAATTATATCCTGAGGGACTAATATATACTAGATGAAACATTATAAAATACAATAACATTATAAAATTAAGTATTGTTATATATAGATATCTTGATACATATTTTCGTATAATATTAGGTTTTAACAAGTAAAAATTAAGAAATTTTTTTTCATATGACATGCCATTTTTTATTTCATTTTTTATCTTCTTTTTTTCTCTAGAAATTTTAATGAAAATATATATTATTGCTACGATATCCATTATAATTAAATTCAATAATAAATAAAATAATAAATCTTTAGTAATTGTATAGTCATAAAATACATCCATATAATTACTCCTCTTATTTTAATTTTGTTAAATCTATAAAATATTAATAATAAATAATATTATTTTATAAATAAAATTTATAAAATGTATCTAAAAGTTAAACCTAATGTATATGCTGTAATTCCTATCCCTAAAAACACAAGCCCTAGTAAGAAATATGAACATATAGCTAAAAGTTTTTCTAAAAAACTTTTAGAGACATTATTTATTAAATAACCTATTACAGATATTAAAATACTATTTAGAGAGTGTATAGTGATTAATATTATAATATTCAAGGCATTTTTTGCCAAATATTTTAGATTATATAATAACATAGAAATAATCGATATATAAAATGCTGTCCAATCAAATTTGGTTTTTCTTGATGTGGAAACTCTTAT
>CAZYEE010000364.1:0-3654 GCA_964646355.1 uncultured archaeon
TTTTTTCTTCAGATTTTTAATTCAATTTATTATTTCAATTTAAAAATTTAATTCATTATTTCTTATTTTTCTGAATTATTCATTGTAAAAGAATTTTTGATTTATTCCAGTGAAAATAAATTCAAAATTTGGATACAAATAGTACTGAAGGTCATGAGGAACGAAATATTGAAAATAAAGTAATTTTTTCCAAAAATTTACCTTTTTTACTTGCATCGTTTTCTTTTTTATTGTATTTAGAATATCTTCATCAATTTGTACTGAATCTGGATGAAGTTTATATTCCGCATCATGATTTTTTGTATTAATCATTGCATATTTTACTAATTTATAAGGAACGCCCAAGATTTCCGAGCAAACCTTATCGCCGCATATCATATCTTGAGAAATAATTAATTTATTAAATCGAATTGGGACTCCAAAATGAGGCCCCGTTCCTATACATAAATCAAAACATCCAGAAATACAGATATCAGGAGACATTAGCCTTGCTGCAGCGGCTACTGCGTGATCTATTCTATCAAATTTACGGTGATATATGCTTTTCCGCCTTTCTGATATTGCACCATACATATTTTTTTGTGTACAGCTTATCAAGCATTCCCAATGCGGTTTTGGTGGTGCGAAACTCAATATCTTAACTTTTTCATTAAAAAGTATGCTGGGCAAAAGTAAAGGAATGTCCAGATTTCTGCATTTCATTTCAACAGGGTTAACATAAGATAAATTTATAAATTTTGTATTTGTCTTATCCATAATATCTAAATAACCCCTAATTCTAAGCATTTTATTATCCATTTTATGGGCTCTCATATTTGCTTCACAGATAAAGGGGAATGCGCCGAGTTTCTTTATTTTTTTAATTATAGATTCACAAATTAAAGGATCTGAGTATGTAGAAGGAATATAATGTATTCCACCACCTAAATTAATTTTTATTGCAACATAATTCCCCTTTCTTATCACTGATCTAATTCCAATTTTATCAAGTCCTTCTGAGACTGATCTATTTAGGTCTTTTGAGATATCTTGAATTAGAACAACATTATTTTCTTTTAGAACGTCATGCTCCTTCTCAATACCAAACAACTTTCCATTTTTTTTCTCAATTTTATATCTGTCGGTCTCTCTTATTATCATAATTATCAACTTAATGATTGAAAATTTTCTAAAAATGAAAATATTAGACAAAATTTATTAAAAATTTTCAAAATTTTAAATCTTAAAGTATTGAACATCTATTATATTAAAAACTTTAATCAAGGGTTTTTTAATTATATCTATTCTTCTGGGTTTCTAATCTCATTGAAAAAATTTTACCAGTTAACAATTCCATTTAAAAAATTTAATTTCTGAAATTCTTGAAAAATCAGTTGGAGTTAATAATATTTCAAATATTTAGTAATGTTGAAACTTATCTCATATTCAAACAATGAAATAATTGCTAAAATTAAATTAGCATTTAAATTAAAAAAAATAAATTTAAAAATACCTATTAGAACATTTTTTGCCTTGTAATTGATGTTATTAATGAGATTTTTACAATTAAATGGTGTAGTTTTATTATTCTACATTTACTTCGAGTTCAGGTGCCACATATTCACCTGTTCCTTTTATTGTATATCCAAGTTGAAGTTTTTCATTGGGCTTAACTTCTGAAAATTTCCAGATCAACTCAGTTCCTTCCTCAAGATCTCTGATCTCCGGCTTTATATCCTCAGGTTCCCAATTTAACAATTCAAAATTTTTTGGAATGAAATCCTTAATGACGATATTTTCAAGCGAGATTTCGCCTTTATTTTGGAAGAATACTGGAATTCTGTAATGGCCTTCTTCTTCAAGAGGTTGTATTTGCTTATATGCTCTTATTCTGCGTCGCGCATATTTTATTGCGATCTTGAAATCAGGATTCTCAGCAACTATTGGTGGTCCAGGGGGCTCTACATTAGCTGATACTTTGATTGAACTAATATAATCCTTTTTAGGAGGTGGATTCCATGCATGAATTGGATATTTTATAATTAACTGACTTTCTGGTTTAAAGCCATCTATTAAATTAACCAAATTTGTTATCTTATGTGTTATTGTATGCTCCTCATTAGGATCATCATTATTCGGAGTTAATTCGAATGAAACACCGTCCCTAATTTCTTTAGTATCAATGAAATATTCAATAGTACCTACTTCAGGAGGTTTAAAGTGCATCGGAATAACATCTTTTATAATAAACTCATTTAGTACAGCGCTACCGACATTTTTAACTGTTATTGTAATATTAACATCCGTTTTTGTGTTAGCAAGAATTTCAGGAGGTTCTGTTGTCTTTGTAAGTTCAATTGCAGCGATTGGTATTATATTCTCATCACGATAAATTTTTCCAATAATTTTTTTACGGATTACATAATTTACGCTGAAATCATATTCTTTTTTAAATTTTGGAACGCTATCCGATTTTACTTCAAAGTCTTTACTCCATGAATTACCAATCTCTATTGTAACATTAGGTTCCTCTTCTACAACTAATTCTTGAACATTAGGTTTAATTTGCAATACTTTAATTTTGTTTAATGTTACATTTAGACTGCTTGAATTTTCAAACTCAGCAGTACACTCCCAATTTCCTGGAGTATCCATACTTTCGCCTACATCTACTGCAAACAAATTATCTGTCTGTGCATACATTTTTGCATCAAGGCTTGTTCTAATTATTCCATCAACTTCATAAGAAGCTTCTAATTCACCAGCTCCATGTGGTTCTGGTGTTTCTGGAGTAAATGCTGTCCTGATTTCTACTTCCATTTTTTGTTTGGGTGCAATTTCATCGATCTTCCATAATAGTTCTCTTGTTTCCGCATTATAGGCTAATGATCCAAATATATTTGACTCATCTAATATTGGTTCAGAGAAATATGATGGCATTTTCTTAGTTATTACCACATTTTTTATTGGTACATCAATTTTATTTTCGGCTATAAGTGTGAATGATGTTGGGCTTCTTTTTCCAAGAATTCCCGCCCAATTCTCATTTTCAGATTCATAATATGTATCTATTTTTTCAGAGATTGTAAATACGGGTTCTCTGATAAAATCTTCAATCATAGAATAAGCATGCATCCATTTATTACCCGGCTTTAGTTCATTTATTTGATATTCTATTTTCTCCAAATTTGTCGTATCAGTTCCTGATAAAATTAATTTTGCATTCCAAACCCTTGAGCTAGAGGGATTTATAACTGAAATTTCACCCGTTAAATTAATAGTTTTAATCGAGTCCTTATTGTCTAATTTGCTAGTTTCTGTTTCTATAAATTCTATTATTATCTCATTCTTGGTCTCATTCTCCAAAAAAAGACCTCCATTTAATCATATTAATTAGAATTTAAATTAAGCACCAAATTAGCGCTCTGAAGAGGTGTTCTATTATTTATGAATTAATTTCTTAAATAATAATCAAAAAAATTATTGATATTCTGTAATAATTAAAATGAAAATCTTTAATAAATTTTTCGCGAATCTAAAGCTTTTTCTGTTTTGGAGGCACAACAATTTTTCCAGAAATATAGTAATTTTTATCTTGGCAATATTTATAAAACATGTCCAAATTTGAAAAAATTCCCGGATTACATATTATTATAATAGAATTATTATCTTCTA
>CAZYEE010000365.1:0-3649 GCA_964646355.1 uncultured archaeon
GGTGCAATTATAGAAAATGGGCAAAGAACTGGGTTTGTTGGAATAAGAAAAGAAGCGTGGGAAAAAGGGATAGATGAAGAATATGAAATGGAGGGTGGTGAAGTCTTAGGGCCCAGTAAAGCTACTATTGGAAGGCTTGTTATTAAGGCATTTACTGATGAAATAAATTGGATGGGAAGTTTGGAGGAACAGGTTGCATTAGAATTACCTAGATCATATTATACTGCATTGCCTGTATTTACTGTGGTGATGCCTAGATTTGAATTTATGATCCGAATTGAAAGAATTTATTCGCGTATGGGAAATCTTTACGTGACTACTCTTGTCACGGAAGAAAAGGGAGAAAAAAAGATACTAGAAATTTTTGAAATTGATGAAAAATTACTCACTTTTGGGAGTGATTGGGTAGTACGGCGTAGAAGCATTGGTAACAAGGATATTGTTGCTGAGCTTGACGGTAAAATTTTGAATATAGGCGGAAAAGTAGTGATTAAAATATATGATGAAAAATTGGCTAAAAATCGAATATTTAGGACAATGCTAATCTTATTTGCAGCAATGACTAAATATCATACTAAAGTTAAAAAGAAAATTTTTGAAATTAGAAAACGAATTTTCAAAGGAGATCTCATGATAATACCGACTCACCAAGAACTTGAATTAATGAGAAATCCAAGGTCAATTAGACGGTAAAATGTTGGAATATTTAAATAATACTGTTTTTTTAATTAAAAATTACTAAATAAATCTATCTTTTTAATTTTTTATGCCAGAGATAAAGTATAATTTTATTATTATAATATTCATTGAACAATAGGTTCTAAATTTATATATCTATAATTTATTTAATAACTAAAAATACCATATAACAATATTATATTTGATTATCATTTCATTACATTAATAGGTGTAAAAATGAAACGAAAAAATATCAAGCCCTATGAAGTTCTGTATCATTCATTGGTATTAACTTATGATTTAGTAGAAAGAATAGTAACTGAAGATGAAATGGTAGTTTTGCGATCATTTATGCGAAATATGATTCCGGTATTGGAAGATAGACTTCATAAAGCTGAAGAAGGTCTTCCTGTAGTTGGGTATAATTTTGGAATACCACCTGAGATTTTTTTCTGTTTTGATTGTATTCCATTTTGTTTTGAAGCAACTCCATACATATTATCAGCATTATTACCAAATGGAGTTGAATATTTTTATGATAAAGCAAATGCTTGGGGGCATCCATATCATACTTGTAGTTCACAAAAAGCGATAATGGGGATGATTTTAGACGGCAAATTGGAATTTGATGCGATTATCACTCCAACTTCACCTTGTGATAATGCCATTGCGAGTTATCAATTTTTCTCAAATTATTACAAAATTCCTTGTATTATGGCAGATATTCCAGCATTTTATAATAATGAGCGGTCTTATGAATACTATGCAAATGAGCTGAAAAGGATGGTCAATGATCTATCTAAAATTCTTAAACAGGAACCAAATTTTGAAAATATGAAAAATGCAATTCAGAACAATGCCAGATCTCAGGAATATTTGTTGGAAATTCATGACTTAAAAAAAGTGAAGCCTTGCCCTTTTGAAAGCATGATAAATCCAATAATTGCAGCATGCACAACTTTAATGCCGTGTACTCCAGAAAAGACTAACTTTTTTAGAGAAGTAGTAGAGGTCGGTAAACAGCGAGCTAAAACAGGAGAAGGACGTAAAGGAATTGAGAAATTTAGAAGTGTTTGGCCCTATATGAGCGTGTTTTATGATTTCGCATTATATGAATGGATGGACCGAGAATTAGGTGTTTCACAATTATGGGACATCTTTAACTATTATTTTTATGAACCTATTAAAATTGATAATAATATGAGTGAAGACGATCTGTTTTATCAATTGGCAGTACAAGGAAAGCATTTACCGATGAATAGGCAATCACTTTCCTCCGTCGATACCTTAATCAGCGATATGATTTGGCTTGCTAGTGAATATAAATGTGATTTTACTGTTATAATGGAACATTTAGGCTGTAAACAAATGGCAGCAATTTCACAGCTATTTAGAGAGGAATTAATGAAACAAATAGGAATACCCACATTGATAATCGAGCTGGATGTAGGAGATAAAAGAATGACTCCTATTGAGACAATTAAATACCAGATGAATGAATTTGTGAAAACCCTATTATAAAAAATAAATTTTCATAAGAAAAATTCTATTTTTCAATTCTCATTTAATTTATTAATTTATTAAATATTTAAAAAATGAATTTAAATCCTTAAAAATAAAAGGTTAATTGTGTTTATCCTTTTAATTTTTAGTTTATTAAAGCATTTTAATGACGCTATTATTCAATTCTCTTATTTTGTGTTCATCGATTTTTAATATCTCTCTATCATACGTTAAGAGACCATTAATTTCGCCCTCTACATCCGTTATTTGAGTGTAAACTGCAGCACATAATCCTTCTTTAACAAGTGGTCTTAATTTTGAAATCAAATTTTCGTAATTAGTTTTAAATTTTAAAGGATCTTTTGATTTTCTGTATGCCCAATTATGCTTTTTTTTACTCCATATATGGCCTTCAATCTTCAATCCTAATCCGCCAAACTCTCCCAGAACGGCAGCCCTTTCCTCTTCTAGATCAGGCATTTTGGGACCAGGATATTTATGAATATCAACAATATCACCTACTTTTTTGTCATGCCATCCACTTGCGCTATCGATTAATCTTGTTTTATCAATATCCCTGATAAATTTCACTACCTTTTCTGTCTCGAATTGCCCCCAGCCTTCATTAAATGGCACCCAAACTACAATGCATGTGAAATTAAATAGAGATTCAACCATGGATTTTAATTCATTATAATAATTTTTCTTACATTTTTCATTCCTTTTTTTACCTAAAAATAAAGCTCGTCCACCATTTGGCATATCTTGCCATACTAACATTCCAATTCTATCACAATAATAATACCATCTTGCGGGCTCTATTTTTACATGTTTTCTTATCATGTTGAAGCCCAATTTTTTTGTAATTTCTATGTCATATTTTAATGCTTCATCAGTAGGCGCTGTATACAGCCCATCAGGCCAGTATCCCTGGTCCAGAGTTCCAAACATAAATATGGGTCTATTATTCAAAAATATTCTTGTTATACCTTCGTCATCCTTTCCTATGCTAATTTTTCTCATTCCAAAATAACTCTTTACTTCATCTATTATCGTATCATTCCTTTTCAGTTTTAAAACTAAATCATATAAAAATGGTGTTTCGGGACTCCATAAGTTCGGCTCCGGAATGTTTAATTCTAATAAATTCATAAAATCTGAATACTTTTCAGAAACTATTTTTTCTTGACTTTGTAAAATCTCAATTTCAATTATATCGTTCTTTTGAATATTTTCTGTTTTTAATTTAATACCTATTTTCTCATTATCGATATCTGGATATATTCTAAACTGACTAATATATGATTTCGGTAATTTTTCTAACCAAACTGTCTGCCAAATCCCTGAAACTGGTGTATAGAATATCAAAAATGGTCTCAGCATCTGTTTTCCACGTTCTTGGCAACCTTTATTCGTAGGATCCCAGACAGAAACAATTACCTCATTTTCGTCATTAAATTTACAATAT
>CAZYEE010000366.1:0-3639 GCA_964646355.1 uncultured archaeon
GATAAATTCGAAAATATAGAGCAGCTTTATAATGCCATAGAATCTGCAGTAGGATATTCAATTGGGAGACCTATTGCTAAAAAAACTAGTTATAATATAAATGATCTTAGTTTTGAAAAATTTAAAGAAATAATAGAAAAAATTAAAGCTGAGAAAAAAGAAGATTTTGATTTTGATAAAGTTTTGAAGAATTTAATAAATGGATTGAACTCTAAATTACTTAATGAAATAAAAAGTACCTTGAATTTGAATAAAACAGATAATATTCCTGATAATTTTGATTTAAATAAACTATACGAAGCTCTTTCAAGTAAAGTACCTCCAAATGTTAAAATAAATGTTAAAGAACTCACTATCGATAAATTAAAGGAACTAATTGAGGAAGTAAAGAGAGAGAAGCAAAAAGAATTTAGAAATGCAAGCCCAAACTTTTATACTTTTATGAATAAGAGATTCCAGAGAACTGGAAAGAAAACCATAGAAAATTTTTGTAAATTTGTAAGAGATAAAGGTAAGTTAGAATTATATCCAGACACATTATTAATGGATTTAGATAAAAAAGCAATCGTAAAAATTACCTATATGCTTCAAGAATTTCCATTTCAGAGACCTGATGCCAGCTGTCTTGCTCCTATTGGAGAAGAATTATTCTTAAAAGGGATAATGAAGGAGATAGACCCTGAGTGGGCAGCGACAATTCAGCGCCCTCCTGAAGTATGCGAAGGTCATCCATTTATAGTAGAGGTAGGACTTGCTTATGGAGGTAAAATAGATTCATCAGAAGATTTCTTACACAGATTTGCTAATAGAATTCCATTATTATACGAATCTAGTATGGGTGTTTGCGCTACTGCTGTTAAAAAGATCAACTGGAAACATTACAAGCTCGATCCATCCAAAATGCCTATTCACATTTTTATTCATATAGTATCCACAAAAATTCCATGGGGAAGGTTTGGAAAAGAGTACATAGCAAATAAACCTGAAATTCGGAATGAAATAGACTTGGGCATCCGTTATCTAGCCAGACAATTGCAAACTTATTTGAGTAAATTAAAAAAACGAGAATCCAGTAAAAAAAGAATCAATAAATTGAAAATATTTGGTAATGTAATAGTTGAGCCACTGGCTGAGCTAGTAGAAATGAGTCCACTTGAAGTATATAAAATAATTAATAATTATCTTATCAATCAAGGTACTAAACGGACTAAATCTAAGAATCCATATAAAAATTTTGCAGGATTCTTTGAAGATCTAAAATATTTTAGTACTTATGACTTGAAATTCCTAAATAATTTAATTAAATCAAATGCTAAGTGATAAAAGATGTCAAAAAAGAGCTCGAGAAGGACTACAAGAAAATCATCCTCATCAAAAACAGTATCTGTAAAAAAATCAAGTTCTACGACCAAAAAAACAGTAAGTACAGGTCCTAAAGAGGAAAATATTGAAATATCCAAAGAAACACTTGAAGTTATTAATAACATCAAAAGACACGCTAAAATGATACTTGAAGGATTTATAAAAGGAAATCCCGTTATAGAGATCCCAATTCGAGGAAAAACAAATATTCAATTTAATGAAGAAAATGGGTTTATTGAAGTTCTTGATAAATCAAAAGTCTCAGAGCGGGCTTTCAATAATATTGCTCATTCTAGAAAATTTATGCAATATGTTTTAGTTCTAAATTTTTGTAAGAGATTATTAGAGACAAATTCTACATCAGATTTGAGAGACTTATACTATAGTTTAAAGAGAGGAATTCCAGGTACTAGAGAAAAGACCTTCAATACGCAAGATGAATCCAATCCAATTATTGAAGATATTGAAATTTCTATGGAAACATGGAGAGAGCAATTACATATTTCTGCAGATCCAAAAGGATATATTGTGGGAGATATCGTATTTGAGCAGATTTTGAAAAACCGGGTTTATGAGATTGATTGTAATAATATGGGCACAGGATGGGGGATCCCAAGTAATGTTGAACCAGATATTTTACGAATCAAAAGTATCAACGCAAAATATCTACTTGCTATCGAATCTGCGGGTATGTATAATAGGTTGGTAGAAGAAGCATTTCATGAAAAAAATAAATGCATCTTGGTGGCTTTAAAAGGACAAGCCAGTCGTGGAACGAGACGATTAATTCATAGAATTGCATATGAGAAAGATATTCCCGTATATACTTTTGTCGATGGTGATCCCTGGGGTTATTACATATATTCAGTATTAAAATTTGGGAGCATGTCCCTCTCATATATTAGTAATAAACTTGCGACACCTAAAGCTAAATTTATTGGAATGACAATGACCGATATAAAGGAATATGAACTGGAAGAAAGTACTCATCCATTAAATAAGATTGATATAAAAAGAATAGATGACCTTCTTGAATTACCGTGGTTTCAAAAAGAAGAATGGCAAAGAGAATTGAAATTAATGAAAAAAATGGAAAAACGTATTGAACAACAAGCACTTGCATCTAAGGCTTTAGATTTTGTAGCGACTACATATCTACCTGAAAAAATTAAAAATAAAAAGTTTTTACCGTAATTAACCGGTTTGTTGTGATTTTTCTTTAAATTTTAAGTTTCTTTTTATTCTTTCTTCAGACAAATTTCTAAGGAACTCGAGCTGACGAAAGCCCCATCTTGCTCTACCTATCGAAACTCCAGGAGCCCAATTTCTAAGGATATTTAATTCTTCTTCCGTGGGTAATGGAGTAGTTTTTAAATCATCTGCCACTTTTAAATCCCATGGAACGGATTTCAATAGTTTCTTGAGATTTACATTTGGATGTATCGATTCTAAATAAATTTCTTTAGTATCTTTTTCGAATTTAAATACGCCTTTTCGAGTGATAACAGCGTATGGGCCACCTGGTAAGCCGGCTTCTTCTCTAGAATTTCCGCCGTCCAACCAACCAGGCGTTGTTATATATGGTAATTTATCGACAAAACGTCCATGTCGCATTATAATTACAATTTTTTTAGCATAACCCCCAATTTCATTGGCACCTCCAGATCCAGCAATCCGCTTATCTGGAAAAGACTGATAGGAGGTGTTTATGTTTCCGTATTTATCAATCTGTGAGGCGCCCAGAAAACCGACGTCAATATAACCTCCGAATAAATAGTAAGTGAAAATTTCGATCAATTCACAAGCAGCTGCACAGCCTTTCATTGAAGTCATATCTGCTATATGAATTGGGGGCCTGTATAGGTCGAACTCGATGATCCCACCTTCCATTATCAATGTCAGATTTTTTCCGGATTTTTTAGCAAGCAATGCAGCAAGTATTGGATAGCCTTGTCCAACGAAAACAATATCACCATCATTTAATTCTCTTGCTGCTGCTGAACAGATAATTTCTTCATATGATAATTTAATTTTCTTAATTTTCATCAACCTCTACTTCAAACATTTCAGGTACATCTAATATATCTTCTATTTTTAATTCAAGGAGTTCCATGTCTGTTAAAAATGATGACCCTAGATTAACAGACGCTGAAGGATAAATTCTGGCTCTTAATTTATGCAACGGTTGCATCCCATATACATCAGTATAGTGCTCGATATAATGGGCTCTGTCTTCTATACTATAGACCCATTCATCGACCCATTTCTCAAATAGGT
>CAZYEE010000367.1:0-3600 GCA_964646355.1 uncultured archaeon
ATATTCATTATTTTCTATTATCCATATTATAATTAATATTTAATTGAGTGGGCTCTTTCATAAAATCCAAATATATATTTTAATTAAATTTTTCATTTAACTATCTTTAAAACATATATTTAAAAATAAAGTTTTCCAAAATTGGAGTGCTCTGGTATATTTAATAATTGAAATTCTTGATCAAATTTTAATTAATTAACAAAATTAGAGAATTAACAATTAAAATTAATATCGATTAATGACTAAAAATAGAATTAATAAAATTAGGAGTATTCTAATGATGTCTGAGAATGAATTTGATGTAATTGTTATTGGCAGTGGAATTGGAGGTTCAGCTTGTGGAGCGTTATTAAGTGCTGAGGGTTTCAGAACATTAGTTATTGAGAAAAACGATAGAGTAGGAGGAATGAGTTCTTCTTACGAAAAAGATGGTTATATCATAGACTCTGCAATTCATGTATTTTCAAGCGGGATAAAGGGTAGATTTGGAAAAATTATGAAAAAAGTTGGGCTAGATATTTTAAAATTCGTAAATATCACTGACAAAAATGCTATTCGAGCTTTAGGACAGAAAGGATATACAAAACTGGCAATGGACCCAACAATTGCGACTAACAAAGGAGGCCCAAGTTTTAAAAATGAAGAGCAAGTAGATTTAGGAGCTATGGGCTTTAAAAAGGGTGATATGAGTACTTTGATTAAAATTATGGGAAGCATTCTACAAACTTCAAGAAAAAAATTGCGAGAAATGCATGAGAAAAAGATGACATTAGAAGAATATCTAAATCAATTTAATCCAAGCCAAGGTGTTAAATCATTATTTGCATTTTTAGTTGGAGGGATGTTTGGAATACCACCAAAAATGGCAAGTGCTCCTGAATTTATTCAAGGGTTAACTGAATGGATTGTTACGAATGATTTGTCATATCCAATTGGAGGCGCAATTTCTGTTCCGACTGCATTTTTAGAAGGAGTTAAAAAATTTAATGGCGAAGTTTGGGTCAATACAAAAGTATCAAACATCATTATTGAAAATGGAAAAGCATTAGGTGTTAAACTTTCAGATGGTAGAGAAATTTATTCCAAATTTGTTGTTTCTAATGTAGGAATTAAACCTACAGTATTAAAGCTAGTAGGTACTCAATATTTTGAGCCAGAATATGTGGAAAAAGTTAAAAGTTTAGTATCTTCATATTCAGCATTGACCTTCAAATTTGCATTGAGTGAGCCAATAATTGATCATTATGTGTTTGTAAATTTGTATCATGGAGATTTAAGTGCCTTTGGAAAAAGAGAGAAAAGCTCAAAAGGTCCAAAAGCTACAGGCTTTATGGTCATGATTCCTACAAATGCTGATCCTAATCTAGCTCCTCCTGGACATCAGATTGTTATTTTCGGAACTTTAGCACCTACAAGAAAAAAGAATTGGGATCAATGGATCGAATATTATTACAATGAAATTTTAAAATTTTATCCTGATATAGAGGATAAGATTATTTTTAAGGACATAACTACACCTGAAGATTTAGCTAAATTATCTGGAAAGGCTTTTGGTCCAATTGAGGGAACTGCATTAACTCCGAATCAGTCAGGCCCTTATAGAATCTCATCTGAACTTCCGATCCAGGATCTGTATGTAGTGGGCGATACAGCGGGGACCAATACTCATGGAATTGGAACTCAATTAGCAGCAGATAGTGCAATCAAACTTGCAAAATTATTAGTTTCTAAATATAAGAAAAATCAATAAGAATAACTAATGTTGATGGGATTTGTTAGAAATCATTTCTTGGAATGTAAATGGATTGAGAGCCGCAATTAAGAAAGGATTCATGGAATGGTTTAAGTCTAGGAATCCAGATATATTATGTGTCCAAGAGGTTAAAACAGATCCACTTCCTCTATTTCTTGAAATGCCAAACCATCATGGTTATTGGAACGTTAGTAAAAAGAAGGGCTATAGTGGAGTCGCTACATTTACTAAAATCAGACCTCTTTCCATTAAAAAGAATTTATCACTTCCTGAAATAGATGCAGAAGGTCGATTTCTACAACTCGAATTTGAAAAATTTTTTTTAATTAATCTTTATTTTCCTAACGCACAAAGGGGACTAAAGAGACTCGATTTTAAATTATATTTTAATAATAAAATACTCGAATACATCGAAAATTTAAGGTCTAACAATCAAAATAAAGGTATTATCCTTTGTGGCGATTTTAATGCAGCTCATACAGAAATTGATCTGGCTAATCCAAAAAGTAATCAAAATAACGCAGGATTCTCTCCACCTGAACGAGAATTTATTACTGAATTGATTTCCCGCGGCTACATAGATGCCTTTAGAGAATACGATAAAAGTTCAGGAAAATATACCTGGTGGACCTATAGATATAATGCAAGAGCTAAGAACATTGGATGGCGAATAGATTATTTCTTTATTAATAAGGAATTTAGAAATCATTTAAAATTTGCATTCCATTTGAGCGATATAATGGGCTCCGATCACTGTCCTATTGGAATTCACATTGAGGTTTGAATATATACCAGAACTTATTAGTTGAAAAAACCTCTAATAAACAACTGATAGAAATAAATGATGCTAACATAAGAAGATTAATTTTACTCTAAAAATAGAAAAAAAGTCAAAAATTCCATTTAATTTACTTGTATTTAATTGTTATTTAAAAAAATATTTATTAATAATTAAAAAGATAGAAAATTTTTATTATTGAATAGAATTCTTATAATATATTCCGTCTTTCACATATTTAATAATTTAATTTCGCGTTTTTTAGTCTAATTTTTATGTCTAATATTTTGTTTTTTATTTTTTCGTTATACTACATAGTTTTTAGAGTTTAATTGATTTCAGAGTTTAATTTATTTTAGATTTTAATTGGTTCTAACATTTATTGGCCCATAACATTTGCTACCATTTCTTTTAATTTGTTAGGATCTGCACCTATTAATTGATCGACACAGTTTCCATCTTTATCAAACAAAAGCAAAAAAGGAATTGCATTTACGCCAAATTTTTCCGCATATTCAAAATATAATTCATTTCCAAGCTCAGTTTCAGTATCAATTTGAACGATATTTATATCATCCTTATATTTATCTTTTATTTCATGTATTGTTCTTTCAATAAACTGGCATGGAGCGCACCAAGCTGCCCAAAAATCAACAAGAGTTGGCTTTCCTTTAAAAGTTTCTAATTTTTTCGCATTTTTTGCTTTTTCAAGTTTTGCCTTAGCTTCCTTCATCTTTATGTTTAATCCATCTTCTGCTAGAAATTTTTTAATTGCTTCAATCTCTTGCTCTAATTCAAGTATTCTTTTCTCTAAAATTTTTTCTTCTTTCACTTTTTCTATGTCTCTTATCTCTTTTTCAATTGCTTCGATTCTACTTTTCTCCAGTTTATCTATATTTTTTTCAATTAAATCAATATTAACCTTTTTTTCACTCATTTTATTCACGAATTTTTTATTTACTTAGATTTATAAATGAGAAATTTTTAACAAAAAAGTTTTTGAAAAAATTTCCCTCATTTTTTAATACAAATTTAGATGTTATTCCTATTTAAACAATTTCCTTTTTTT
>CAZYEE010000368.1:0-3585 GCA_964646355.1 uncultured archaeon
ATTAATAAAAAAAGAAAATACCCTAAAATAAATTAAAAAGGTAAAAGAATAGTTTTGTCGAAGGGATCCAAATTCGGAAAAACCCCTAAATTAAGATTAATAAATGAATGGAAATGGAAAAAGAAATCAAAAAATTACATGAAACTTCAGATTATGATTATACAATCATGTATCAAAAATCAAAATCAACTGTATTTTCATATGCTTCATTTGTTGAAAATTTTTTTTTTATAATAATATTCACACAAATAATTATAATAGATAGATACTTCAATACATATTGGTATGATAGCTGGATAAATTTTATTAGAACAATCTTTAGAAATCCATCATCTTATATTTATCTATTAGCTTCAGCAATTTTCTTTTTCATCTATTTTTTGGTCTTGTTCTATTTATTTAATTTAGCCCAAAAAATTTATTTTGACAAAAAGCCATGGCTTAAACAAATTTATAGAGATAATAAAATAAGAAGAAGTAAGAGACCAAGATTAATTTTGTCCCGTTTATATATTCCATATCTTTTTATTTTTTATTATCCAAGAAATCTAATCGAATTAATTATATATTTAGTAATATTTTATATAGTTTTTATAGGTCCATTTCCAATGCAGTTTGGATATTTTAGGTCTTTAATAGAGTATGAACGTTTTTTTAAAGAATTTGAGATTGTTCCATTTTATATTTATAGAAAAATAGATAGTGAGGTTACAACAAGATATTTATCATATAGTTTATTCGTATTTCTATATTTATATACCGATATTACTCCCCTTATATCGTTTGTAATAATGATACTTCCAAATATTGATAGTTTAATGTTAAAAATTACATATAGTGAATATTTTTATAAGAAATTAGGGAAATGTTATTTTATACTACTTATAATATTTAGTGCGATTTTTGCACCTTCATGTTATTATTATTGTTTCTATCTAAGTATGGTATCCTTTTAGATGAAATAATTTAGACTAGACTTACTTTTTAGGTTTTTACCAAAATTGAATTTTATTTTCGATATAATTTTTTTACTGTATTTTATAAATCTGCCTCTAATTTCGGTACCTATGAAACTTCAAAAATAAATACCAAATCCTATATTTAGCAAATTAAATGTAAAATATTAAAATAGGAATTCTATTAAAATAATATTAGTATTAATATGGATATTAGAGCAATAAATCATTATTGCAATTTAATTTTAATAAATTATTGACATCAAGTGGCGTCCAATGGAGAATGAGTTATGTAAAAGATGTTGTGATTTAGTTTCGGCAGAAGTATATATTAATTTCGAAATGAATGAAAATAATCCAATTAAGAGGGGTCAGAAATTAACGATAACTTTTACTATATTTTCTGGACCAGACCCGATTTATATCAGTAATGATTTTAAATTTATTCAAGATCCATTCCCTATTGAAACCGACCAAATTGGAAATTCAGACACCCAAAATGTTTTATTTTATAAGGATCCAACCAATGCTGAGTATAGAGTAGTCGAATCTCAAGGTCATCTATTTTTAATACCTTCTAATATTCAACAAAATTTGAGACAGATCCAGCCCAACAATTCCTGTACTTACATTTATTCTATATGCCATAATAAAAATACAATTGCAACAAGAGCAAAATTTGCACCAAAAATTTTCGTACAATGCATTAAGACTCGTAAAAATATTCCAATAAAAGTTTCATTTCCACAATACGGCAATAAACATGAAATAGATATTTTCATTACCCCAAGTCCGGCCTATAGAGAATTTAAAAAAGAATTAAAGACAATAAAACCACTTATAGATGCCTTAAAAAGCAAGAGTTGGTCCACTTATGATTTTAGTATGAGTGGAGTGAAGCTAAGTGAATTAGAAGAAAATAAAATAGCAGAGCATCCACAAAAAGATGAAGTATTAAACAAATGGAAAGAAAATACCATTACTCTACTTACAGGTCCTGCAGGGTGTGGTAAAAGTACACTAGTAAAATATCTCGGTTATAATTTATTAAAAGATGGGAATACAGGTGGGGTTTATTATATCGACTTTACAGATCTTAGCACGTTGGTCATTAAGGATCTACATAAATTTATGGACGAATTTATCCAGGAAATTTTAAGTATCTCTAATACAATTAATAATCCTATATATATAATTATAGAAAATGTCCATGCCAACCTCCGAGCCACAGAACGATTGAACACCTTAAAAAATATTGAAAATTTACATATATTGTTAACATCAAGAAATATTAAAGAAATTATGAGAGAGAAACCTAAGAAAATATCCGATTCTCAACTTCCGAAAAACTTGTACTGGATTACAGAAAAAGAACGGATCAAATTAAGAGGGGGTTTAAATTTAATAAAATCAATCTTAATTAAAAATAATATTAAATATAGGAAATTAGAAGAATTCTGTCAAGAACAATTAGGATTATCGGAACTCAACGAAGCTCCTAACTTATGGGTACTTCGTTTCTATCTATCTACTTATTTATCTAAAAGTGAATCTATAAAATATATTGACGAATTGAAGGAAACTGACCTTAGAATCGTTTGGAAGAATTATATTATTTATTTAACAAAACAAATGAATATCTACAATGATGATATTAAAACTACTCATGTAGAAATTGCTTTAATTATGCTTTCTATAAATTCAAAATGGGAAATATATACTGAGGCATCTTATTTAAATAAAAATTATTTTAGAGACATAATTATTAAAGATGAAGATGAGGCTCTAATTAAAAATTCAATTAAATATTTGGCTAAGATCGGCGAGATCATAGAAATTGGGCTGGAAAATAATATAATAGCATATCGAATTCCACACTCAAAATTCGCTGAACTTATTTTAAAATTTAACCTAAATGACAAATTAGAATTACAAGCATTATCACAATATCTCACTAATGGATTATTTTTTGGTGCTTTAATTCACTCACTAAAGATTAATGAGTTTGAAAATTATAAAAAAATTATTAATATCTTAAAAAAGAATAAAAAATTGAACACATTATCTCTTTTTCAAAATAGGTTCAAGTCTAATTTCATATTAGACCAGTTAGGAACTTTTTTTAATACATTAATAGATTCTTTTGATTCTCATAAAAAATTTGCTTTTAAATTAGCCCGCTATAATTCTAAACAGATTCTCTCCATTTTAGAATCTTTAGACTCCTTAGATTATAATACAATCATGATATTGAAATCTGAAGAACGCCTTTTACAAAGAATACCACTTCATTTACTCATAACTAATAAAATAGGTTGGTGGAGTATTGGTTTTCAAATTGATGAAAAAAGAAAAATTGTAGGACTTTCTTTATATTGGCTATACATATCAAATTTGCTGTATGATATAGTGTATTTAAAACAATTAAAATATTTAAATTTATCAATGAATAAGTTAAAGACCCTCCCGGATTTTTTTCATAAATTAGAATCACTCCAAGAACTATATTTAGGGATTAATCAGTTAAGGACTCTCCCGGAGTCCTTTGGTAATCTAAAATCACTCCGAGAACTATATTTAGGTGTCAATAAGTTAAGAACTCTCCCGGATTCCTTTGGTAATATGTCAT
>CAZYEE010000369.1:0-3560 GCA_964646355.1 uncultured archaeon
AATAATTGATGAACCTATTTTAAAAAAACTGCTTCCCAATCCAAAAATAAAATCCCTATTATCTTGATATTCTGGATCGTTTGCTTCTTTTTGAGATTTTAACAAATTAAATAAAATTATTGTCATTAAAATTAAAAATCCTAAAATAATACCTATCGCTGCTAATGAATATTTTTTATTGTATGAGGCACATGCCATAAAAATTCCAATATATATAAGACTAAAAATAGCTCCGAATAATTTGCCCATGCTTATGTAATTTATTGGTACCTCGGCTGAACCATCTAATGGAATTACTCTTACTTTAAAAGAACTCTCACTTATTATTTGATCTGATGAATTATAAAATATTATCTGATATAAAAATGTCCCGACTTTATTCGTATCAATGTCAATTTTTATTTCGGTACCTTGCGTACAATTTTTTTTGATTATTAACTCCCCTTCTCTATAAATAATATAAAATATGTTGAAATAAATTTTAGTATAAAATTATAATTCAATATGAAATTTACCAAATTTATCAAAAAAAAGATGTAAATAATATAAACTAATAATTGTGATTTTGGAGTTTTTATTTTTACTTTATAATTTAGCCATTTATTAAATAAAAGATTCTGTAAATAATAAAAAATAAAAAAAGATCCAATAGAATATATTAATCTAAGGAACAATGTAATATTCAATAATAGGAAAATAAGTATCGAAATAAATATTGAATTTATAATTATTTCAAAAGTCCTTATATTAAGATTTTTATAGTGAATTATTTTTGTACTCTCCATTTTCAATCTGTTTATGTCTAATTATTGTAAGAAATAAAGGTTATGCAATGAAATATTTGTAAATAATTAGAGTAGTACAATTAAATATTTTACTTTTAAATGTAATTTAATTAAAATTCTATTCACTATTAAATAATGGAGTAAAAATTCTCAATTTTCAATTATTATTGATGAAAATAAGATTAATAATAATTAAGAACTTTTATAATTTATATTTTCAAATAAAGTTCTGACTAAAATATAATTGGTTTAATATTTTATGTTCTTGATTGGTCTTACTGGAATTTTTTGGAATTTTTATTTGAATGTTCATCGATGATAAATACCATACCTTTTTCCTGCATTTATCATTGCTTGAACATTTTCAAATTTTGCGTCTGAAGCAACTTCACATCCAGAGCCCAAAATGAATCCGCCACCTTCTTTACAATTTTCAATGATATATTTACAATATTTATCTACATCTTTTGGAGTTCCAATTGCTAATAAACTTGAATTTACATTTCCCATTAAACACATTCTATCTCCAACAATTTCTTTAGCCTTAACTATATCCGTATTCTCTAAATGAAGAATATACTTCCCATTTTTCGGTAATTCGAGGAAATATTCTAAAAATGGCCCCCATTCTGTATCCATATGAAATAAATTAGTGAATCCTAACTTATTATTAATCTTAACTATTTGCTTGATATATGGTAACACTAATTCCTCAAAAATTTCAGCTGAAATAAAACTATTGGATACCCTTTCTAAACATATATAGGCACGCTCAACCCGAAGCATTTTCTTTAAAAATAAATCATTTGCTATAAATCCATTTATCATAAAATCACACATCTGTTTTAATTCATCCCTATTTTTTCTTAAATAGCGCGCCCAGCGTTTAATTCCACATAAATATGAAAGAGTTTCTAAAGGTGTGACTATCGCAGATCCAGTATAAATCGGCACTTTCCGCTTTTTCTCCCAATAATGTACAAATTTAATTATACGAAACATATCCATTTGAGTTCTGAAAATCTTTTTAGGAGGTATATATCGCCAT
The DNA here is from genome assembly GCA_964646355.1 of uncultured archaeon. GTDB lineage: Archaea > Asgardarchaeota > Lokiarchaeia > Helarchaeales > HEL-GB-B > HEL-GB-B. The sequence continues at coordinate 1,834 of CAZYEE010000369.1, forward strand.
AAATGACTAAAACCATTTTCTATTATTGTATTAAAATCTTCTAATTTTAAGATAGGTTCTTCAATAAATTGTAGACTTCCTTTATACATATCCGGAATTACAAGCTCACTAAAAAAGCCTGAATGAGCAGCAGGTATGGGCTCGTAAAACGCATAAACCCTCCCTATTGGAATATGTACCATGTCTAAATCTCTACCATGCCGCTCATATGTTATTTTTACAGCACGGCTTGCTATTCTAAAATCTCCAAGAACATACATAGCCGGAGTTATGCCTGCACAATTTGCATAATAATAATCCATTAATGGAGCAATAGGGATTCTGTCTAACTCTTTGAAATTTATTGCAGCCTTAAAACGCTCCATCGAAGTAATTCCATCATCTTTCAATTTATTTACCCTTGATAGAAAGTTTTTTATGCCTAATTTTATCAATTATAAAAAAGTTTAAAGAAACATAATCTGAAAATAAAAGAAAATCCATCTCTCTAGTTATATTTATTATTATTTTTAATAAATAAGGCAATGTTACTAATAACGAATATATAAAATAAAATAAATTCTGAATAATCAGTTTATAATAATTAACCCTTACCCTATTCCTTTTTTTTGACTCGAATTTTTTCCCAAATAATAATTCCTTATAATAAATTAAATACCTTTCATAGTCAATCTCTAATTCTGGCATTATTTCATAATAACTTTTTCATAATTAAAATTTTTCACTCTAAAAAATTAATTATTCATAATTTTAAATGCTTGATATCTTGACGGAAAATTCTTAATTAGTAAAATTAAACTAAACATGTTTTTATGAGTTAAAATTATTTTTTATTTTATGTTATTCCTAGTATTATCCATTTATAATTACTCCTAAAACCCATTTATAAAACCAATTTATAATACAATTTATAATATATTAAATGTTAATAAGAGTAATGATATAACCAACAACGCACCTAAAATAAAAAATAGTATTATATTAATTATTCCTAATTTTTTCCATTTATTATAAAATTCGATCGAATCCTCCATGGTATCATAATCTTTATTGAAAAAAATTCGTCTAAACAAAAATTTTAATATAACAAATAAAAAAGGAATGGCATCGGATATAGTTTATAGACAGCAGCCACCAGAAAAAACCATTGACTTGTTAATAATGCATAAAAGCTGGTTTCCATCTCTACGATCAATTTTTTCTTCGTCTCATATCTTAATTCGAGAAACGTCCTATATCTCTTGTTCAATTTATAGATCGGGTTCCATTCACCCGCCCATATCCAAACAAAAAAAATCGCCATAACATAAATAATCGCCTGAACCCAATTTAATGGAAATCCTATTACAAATAACCATATTAACATCCCATGCGTGTTATTAACAAGTCCATAATTCGCCTTCACCTTATTAACAGGTCTATTTTTATTGACTTTTCTATTATTCCACCAAATGAGCAGAGTAATTACAGCAACTGGACCGATCATCACAATGACTGCAAGTATCAAGGAAAAATCTACATACATTGAACTAAATATCTCAATTATCGGGGTTAAATAGACCTTCCTGTCCAGCATATCAGAAAATAATACGCTGGGTACTAAATAAAACCAAAGTACAATAAAAAAAGATACAAATTCATACAGCATCTCTTCTGCATTTATATCAAGACCTTTTTTTTCATAATGCTTTGGTTTAACATGTTTATCATTCATTAATATTTGTTAT
>CAZYEE010000370.1:0-3546 GCA_964646355.1 uncultured archaeon
GATATTGAAAGCACGAAGATGTTAATTAGAAATTTGCTCTCATACATTGATACATACAATTCAAAATATAATACCAATAAATTTCTTATTTTTAGGACTTGGACTATTGGGATTGGCGAAATTGGTGATCTGCATATCGATCCTGATATCTTTCATAAGGTTTTTGATGAATTTAACAATAGAACGAATTTGATTTTATCAATAAAGCATGTAGCTATGGATTTTTACCATTATGTCCCGCGAAATCCTACAATTGGAATCGGAAATTTACCAATCATTATCGAATTTCAATCTGCACGTGAATATGAAGGATATGGTAATTATCCAAACTACCTTGCACAATCCTTTCAAAACGATATTCTTTATTTTAATAATTTTAGCAATTTCAAGGGAGTTTGGTTATGGGCAGGTTATGCTGGATGGTATAGAGGTAATAACACCAGATACAAATTGCAAGGTTTTTACCTCTGGCAAGATGCAAACATGTATGCTTATACTAGAATTGTATGGAATAATACTGAAAATATTGTAGAAATCACTCATGATTGGATTAAAATAAACATTGGAAATGATAGTAATTTAATCTCTAATTTTACCACATTACTATTAATTTCGGAAAAAGCAGTAAAATTAGGATTATACATTTATGACTATGCAAAAACCACTTTTTCATTAAATATACCCTTATATTCTATAGGACGAATGCCTACAATGTTATGGATTTGGTGGGGAATTCCAACCAGTTCACATGGGATCTTAAGCGTAGTTTACAATCGATGTAAGAATAATCTCAGCTCTAATATCGCCGATGGATTCAAAGCAATTGATATTGTAAAAAATATGTCAAATTTAATCCAAGGATTTGAAAATTTTGTCTACGACAAGAATTTATATGAAAATATATTGATAAGTCTTAAATTCCAGCAAGATGTATTCACTGTTCTTGCCTGGTATAGGCAATTATTTCTTTGTTATTATGATTATTCCATAACTTTAAACTGGAATTCGAGAAAATTATATTTAGAAGCATTACCATGTTTAAAAACAGCAATTGATAATTATAAAAGAAATATACCCATGTATGCGAATTTTTCGAGATATGAAACGTATGAAATCGAAGAATTCATTCAAAGACTTGAAAATCTACCGATATTAATGCCTTTATCGAATATACTATTTATTATTTTAATAGTTATTTTAATTTGTGGTATATTTTTAGAATATCATTGGAGAAATAAACAAAAAACTCCTACAAGTTCATATTATAATATATTTTGTAAATATCTAAATTTTCAAAAAATTCTATTAATTCCCCATAAATATTTGAAATCATTAAATGATGAAAAAGTAAAATTCATAAGTTTTAGTCCAATTATTATATTAATTCCATTAATAAGTCTATCTATATGTATTTTCAATTATTTTGGTAGCGCATTACTTCTTTTCTTATTTACAAGCTTCATAATTCTTATATTATGGCTTTATTTTAGTGGAATATTTTATATTTTAGGCAGACTTCTTAAAGGTAATTCATCTTTTCTCAAGACCCTTGAATTCACTCAATATATTTTCATCCCGTTTTATATCGTGTCGCTCGCTTCATTATTAATTTATGGTATTTTCACCCCTGAATTTCAATGGTATTATATTATGATGGCTTTAATAGATCAGAATATCCTAATTTGGATAGTAATCATCATAATGATATTATTTATCTGGAGTTTTATAATAGGAATTATCTCAATAATCAAAAATTTTAAATTATCTTTTTGGAAAGCTCTAATAATATCTATAATCCCCATCATAGGTCTTATAATAATAATTTATTTCATTTTTGATTTGTATACCGCAGATTTAATCGTGTATCTTAATGAGATTTTCAAGATTATAACAAGTGTATTCAATAGAACGCAAACATCAGCAAGTCAATTTTTCTAAAAACTAAAAAATACATCACAATCAATATCGAAAAAGCAAATAGATAATATTCTAAGAACGGCTATGTAATATAGTAAAAATTCTAAAATTCCTTATGATAATGAAAAAATTTTTATTTTACATTAGAATTTTCAGTAATATCGATAATTTCTTTTTCATCTTCAATTTCAATACGTTTTACTCTTTCAGAGGGTTTTTTCATTAAGATTATTTTCAGAATACCTTTCTCAAGTGTTGCTTTAATATCATTAGTTTCAACATCTCCGGGTATTTGAATCTGCCGAACAAAAGGTCCATAATCTCGTTCTTTATATACACAATTAGCTGTGAGTTCGCTGATAGAAACATCAGATTTGACTATCAATATGTTATTCTGTATTTCTATTTGAATATCTTTTTTCTCAAGTCCTGGAACGTCCAAAATGAATTCATAGCTGTCGTTATGTTCTAAAATATTAAGACTAGGCTGATTAAGATTGAAGGTTCTTCCGGGGGAGACTTCTGGAAAAATTTCACCGAAAAAGTCCTCGAAAAATTTTGAAGGCCTAAAAAATTCTCTTCTAAATACCATAAATACATCACCCCAAAAATTTTGAGTGAAAAAATACTCGTTACTAAAATATATCCCAAAATAAAAATAAAAAAATATTCATTTTAAAATTATAAATAAAATCTAAGAAACTGGTGTTGATTTACTCGATTTTAATGCTTTTTCTCGGTTCAGGTTCTTTCTTTTCTATTTCGATGATAAGAAGTCCCTTGTCCATCTTTGCTTTTACTTTATCCGGATTGGCGTTTTCAGGTAGTCTGAATTGTCTCTGAAAGGCTCTATAGCTCCGTTCTTTATAGATATAATTTCCTTTTTTATCTTTTTCTTCTTTTTTGGTTTCTTTTTCAGATTTAATGGTAATAACATCCTTATGGAGCTCGATTTTAATGTCTTCTTTGTCTAAACCTGGAACTTCAGCGATTATTTCATATGTATTTTCTAGTTCTCGTATGTCGACTTTCGGATAAGTAAAGGTCTCGCTGGAAAAGGGGAAAGGACTAGACAAAAAGTCATCGAAAAATTTATCCAAATTGAACAATTTATATGGATCAAATTTTCTCTCAATTGACATTTAATACCACCTCATATTTAATTTCAAACATTTTAGGTTTTTTTACCTTTTTTTAATGAATATTTTTAATTCAATAGATAGATATTTTTGATTTAATATATATAGATTATATGAACGATCATGATTCGGAAATGATAAATAACGATAATAAAAAAATGAAGGTTATAGTCTATATTTATTCTTTAATTTCTATTTTTTTGGGCGGTTCAGGTTCAATTTTTTTGATTTCTATTTTAAGAATTCCTTTATCCATACTTGCCTTGATATCATCTATATTAACATTTTCTGGAAGCTTTAAACTTCTTGAGAAATTATGATATATTCTTTCTCTGCAAATATAATTTCCTTCCTTATCTTTTTCTTCCTTATTAATCTCTTTTTCAGATTTTATAGTCAATATATCATTCTTTATCTCAATGTTAATGTCATTTTTATCAAAACCGGGAACTTCTAATGTGATCTCATAATGATCATCAAGTTCTTTAAT
>CAZYEE010000371.1:0-3544 GCA_964646355.1 uncultured archaeon
TGTTTTATTTTTTCATTTGATGCCTCTTCTATTATATGTTTAAATTCAGAAAAAGTTAGATCTCTTATATTAACCTGTCCGGAAGTAAGATTTTGGACCAAAATATTATGTAATTTTTCAAGATCTATTTTCTCATCTGCTTCATAGATATCAATTTTAAAACTGGTACCATAATCCTTTTCCACTTTTTCTAGCGTCTTTTTACCCAAACCTGAAATTATGTCAAGTAAAAATGAGTTAAAATTTTTGGACCTAACCAAAAATTTTTTCTCTTTCTCTAATAAATCTCGTATATTTTTAGTAGTTAATGCGGTAATTGGATATGATTTTCCACCAATATATTTAAACAAGGCTTTCAAACTTTCAAATAATTGTGATAGTTCGGCTCTCTCTTTTTTTGAAATTTTTTTGATATTCTCATATTTTTTACTTAACTCGGAATATTTTCGGAGTAATCGAAGTAAATATTTAAATATCTTTGGAACAATGTCATCTTTCGTAATACCTATTGGATATCCCATAACATCCTCTATTTTATTGTAAATTTTTCTTAAATCATTATCATCTATCGCATCAACATCAAGATTTATATACTCCGAAAGTGCATCTTCAAATTTTTTAAAAGTCGATTTATCAATTCCGCTTATTCTATTTGATAAGATCTTTTTTAAGGTAAATTTATCACTTATATACATTTTATGAATAAATTTGTTAAAACAGTCTCTGCAATACATTACATTACCAAATACTCTCACTCTATCCGATCTGCATTTCTCACAACGCTCATCTTTTGGCTCAATATATTCAATCTGAGCGTGTGGAGTAATGATTGCAGTTTTATCCAAATATTCTAATATTTTTTTACGAACTCTAGGATAATCTCCTTTAAATTTAAATGAAATTTGTGTCCCAACCCAATTATCAGGATTCGGAAGCACTTCATATGCTTCAATAATTGGCTCATTATTTTTTATATCAATCCTCATTTTATAATAATAAATTTCTTTCCCATTAACTGAACTCTTGACCTCAACTGGCTCTAATGTTGAAATCTGTCCGTATAATATTGCCATCTTGCCTCCCATTCCAAAATGACCTCTACCTTGTATCCTGACATATTTTGAGCCATATAATAATACGCCGAAACACTTCGGAATCTCCTCATCTGGAACCCCAGATCCATTATCCTTTATTGTAATTTTGTATACGTTATCCGACAAATATTCCAACATCATAAAAATATCAGGAGGTCTTCTAATAGTCTCAGCAGCATCAATTGAGTTTTCAATTAATTCTCTAACTATCGTATATACTGCCTTTTGATCATTATCAAAACCTGCAATAGCCTTATTTTTCTTAAAAAATTCAGCTGGGCTTTGTTGTTGATAACTTCTTTCAACTCCGATTTCCTCTTTCTTTCTTAAAACTTCTTGCCTTGTTGGTAAAATTCCGGATTTTTTAACCTTTTTAGTTTTTACTTTCTGAGGTTCTTTAATAGATACCTCTTTTTCAATTCCTATCTCTTTCTCCTCAATTGCGACTTGTGCCGATTCAAGGCTTTTCTTATCTTTTTTTGTTATTTTTACAGCTTTTTCTAAATCTGTTCTCTCCTTTTTTAGTGCCGTATCCTTTTCAGAGATATCAACTTGGGCTTTTTTAGTACTCACAATATCTTCTTTCTCGGATTTAATGGGCTTATCTACTGGAATTGATTCTTTCTCAGTTTTGATTTTCTGTTTTGCTTTACTTATTACTTCATCTTTTGCCTCACCCTTTTCTTGTTTAGTTCTAACATCTTTTGAACTACTTTTAGGTTCCCTAGATTCTTTGAATTCTTTTGATTCTTTAACTCCTTTAGATTCTATGTCTTTTGTAATTTTTTTATCTTTTTCTATTTCTTTAATCGGTTTTTTAACGACTTTTTGTTCAATTCCAGATTTTTTTGTAGTTGTTCTAGTTTTATGTATATCTTCTTTTTTTAATGATCCAGTATATTTACTCGCTTTTTTAGTACTTCTTTTAGGAGCAGTTCTTGTACCTTTTTTTACTTTTTTCTCAGGCTCAGGTATATATATCGTTTTTCCTATTTTTACTCTTGACTCTGGTTTTTTCGCTGTAGATTTTTGCTCCATAATTTTATCTATTCGCTGATGTTTTGTTTCTTTTTGTTTATCACTCGTTTTAAAAATTCCATAACATATTCTTCCATTAACAAGCTTCTTTTTAACGATTCCTTTTTTTATTAATGTCTCTAAATAATCATTAATTACCTTCACCGTACTCTGCTCTCTTATAGGAGGTAATCTCTTAAACATTTCGGGTTTTGTTAGCCACTGATTTGTTAATACCTCAATTATGTCGTCCTTAGTGATTACTTCTACCTGCGCCAATTTCTAACACAACTCTCTAAGAATTTTTAGTTGTTTCTTGTTGCATATTTTTAATTTTACAATTTGATAGGAATCAAATTTTCTTATATTATAAAATTTCGAATATTATTTAAATTACGCAAAAAATTTACAAACAATATTTTGTTTTAACTTTTTAAAGTTTTATTCAAAATTACTTTTATATACTTTTATAAAAAATGTAATCCGGATATCATTTACTTGATAATATAATTTACCATTGAAATTTTTAGTACATTTTCTTTTAAATATATTGTTTTTTATTAACCGAGTTAAAAGAAATGTATTTATAATAAACAAGTTGTTATTTTTCAATCTATCTTTTTAAATAAATCAAAATGATCCTTCTGAAATAAATCTTGGAAAATAAAACTTAAAGGATTATTTCAATATTATCTCTTAAATTATGTAGGTGAATGGAGTGGAACGATTAATCTCCTCCAATGAAATTTGGAAGAATATTTAACTCTTGATAATGATATTCAAGGCTTTAATTCTGTTATTTTCCATTATATTATTGAATTTATTTTTCTATTTTTTTTTACTTTATATACAGGTAAACTCTTTCATTATAAATTTTCTGGTGATGATATTTCAACTCCTGTCTCCTCTGCAAATGCTCTAGCACGCGGATCGATATATGCCGTAATAATCCTTAGCTTTGGCTTGATTCCTTCCTTTAATTCGTATAATTCAGCTATTCGTAATAATTCCGTCACATCACTTTTTTTTGTACTGGATTTTATTTCAATTAATTCATGTTCACTATCTCTAATTAAAATATCACATTCTACAAATGATGATCTTGCATATACAATTCCTTTTTCATCATAAACTTTCCATTTCTTTATTTCTAAATCTGTTCTATCTTTTAATATGTTGATTATTCCCCTTCTTATTGATTCCTCATTATATATTCCCCATCTTGCACCTATTGCGCTAATCCGCTCTGACATTCTTTTCATATTTAAATTAAAGTCTTCGCGCATCTTCTTCATTTCAGAACTAAAGTCTTCGCGCATCTGCCTCATTTCAGTTTCAAAGGCATTTAATCGTGCATTAAAGTCTTCGCGCATCTGCCTCATTTCAGTTTCAAAGGCATTTAATCGTGCATTAAAGTCTTCGCGCATCTGCTT
>CAZYEE010000372.1:0-3510 GCA_964646355.1 uncultured archaeon
TCTACTGAATCCTAAGTTAGTTCTTAAGTTATCAAAAAAAATTAAGCTTATCCAATTTTTGTAAAAATTTTATAATTAGTATAAAAATTTTGTATTTTCTTGTCAAACTTAATTTTTTTGTTAATTAGTAAATAAAAATTGACTTTAGAAATGTTTTAAAACTAATAATAGTCGAATTTTCTTCTTGTTCGGGTCAAACAAGGTTCATCGATTAATAATTTATATATAGGCTTTAGATCATATTCTAAATTTAGTTTTCTAATCAAATAGTCGTCTACTTTTTTACGCAAACCAGAATTGTTTATATATGCGTTTTGAAATTCTATCAGAAATTTTTCAAATTTCTCATTTCTTACAGTTTTATAAAATTTTTCAACATTCAGCGTAAAAATCTCTTTCGGAATAGGTATATTTATTAATTGACCTTTTTTTAATCTGAAAGTCTGGGCTTTACTATTGGTCGAATGTGCTATTACCAGCAAAAAACCAAAAGTTGAGTTAAGCCATAATAATAAAAACGGCATGAATTTATTATTCATTAATTTAAGCTCCCAAAAGGCAGTTGCTAGAACTTTCTCCTCCGATTCTGCGGCTATAATACAGTCATTGGTGAGGTGTGGCCTTGTAGCTAATAGAATATTGGACTTGTTATCAGAATGAAACTTAGACGAATTAGAGAATCTGGGAAAACCATATTTAATGAAACTTCTATCTAAATAAATTTTATTCATTGTAGATTGTAATCCATATATTATTGGAAATTCAGTTTGAAAATCTGATCTTTTAAAATGTGTTTTAACTTGTTTGATATCTCTTCCGCTATTTTTTAATAAACTGCCCAATGAAATAGACGGGATTTGGTTCATGATATCTATGATAAATTTATTTAATTTGGGATGTGAGAAAACGCACGGAATATGCCAATTGTTTCTAATAATGGATTGCGGCACTTTATAAACTATTGATTTAAGAGCATTATTGTAAGTAATATAATTCCATTTTGAGTTAAGAAGCAGACCCTCTTTATTTTTATTTAAATTTAATATTTGTTCAGAAATTATGGTGCTTTCTACCTCGTTTTTTGGTTTTTCAAGAAAATTTACATAAACAGTCTCTTTATCAGCAATTGGATTATCAGATTTTCTTGCAATTAATAATATCTCACCTAAATCGGTATCTTCACTCCAATTCCACCCTTCAATTCCTTCCAGTTTATTGCCCGGATCATAATTAGAAATAATATATTCTATCTCGTAATTATTCCAAATCATTTCCCTTATTTTCTCCCAAGATACTCCTGATAATACAGCTCTTGGTAATACACAACCTAATCGTCCACCTTTTTTTAGCAATTTATCAGCTAATATAATGAAATATGCTGCAAGCCCTGCCCTACCCACCCCTTTAAATCCAAATCTATTTCCTATCATTATTAATTTTTTTTCCATTAATCTCTTAATTTCTCGATTTTCATAACCAAATTTAACGTTTGGCTTAGCACTTCTTGAAAAAGGAGGGTTCATTATTATTACATCAAATTTTTCAAAATTTTCGACATTTTCTAATAAGCTTAAAGAACCTAAATGTAGCTTCCCGTTAGCATCAATTCCATTTAATAATAATGAAATATTAAAATTATTTAATTTCACTTGAGAACATAAATTTGATAACATAATTAATGTCAATCCAATATTATAGTATATAACATCATAACCCCATAATATTTTCTCAATTAATAGTTTATGTATCAATAATTCATCTGCATTTTCAATAAATTTTTTGTAAATATTTTTAATCGATTTATAAATGGCTGTCAAAAGTATCCCAGATCCACAAGCAGGATCTACTATCTTAAAGTCATTATAAAAGTCTATTTTTTTAAAATCCCATTTTGAATTGGCTTTATTTATTATTAAATTTGCAAGAAGAATTGCTGCTGGATATTGCGTAAAATAACATGCATATAATCCGCTTGTAACTTTTAATAATAATTCATTATACGTCTTTCCGAGAATATTATTCTCAATTTTAAATTCATAACCTAAGAAATTAAATACCAGTTCTTTTAATTTAAATAGCATTTCATTTATTATTTTAGATTCGGGATAAACGGATAATATCTGTAATCCTGGTAAAAATAACATACCAATATCTTCAAATTTATAAATTCTTTCCCATTCATTAATTAAATCCCTCCTAAAATTACTAATTTCAGCTAAAGATTTTGTAATATAACCGTTATAATTATGATAAAAATTTTCATGTAATAACATAGTATTAAATAATACAAAATTTGCAAGATTTAGAATATCATTAGAATTTTCTTTACTCTTTGACTTTTTTACCATAAAAGCTCACAGATTTTTTAATAAAATTTTTTAAATTATATATTAACTCGTTTAATTCATTTTCCGAAAGAGCTAAAATTAAATCCTTCGAAATTCTATTAATTTCTTCTTTAATTTTCTTAGAAATTGTGTTAATAGATGAGTTTTCAATTACCATTATAATATACTTTGAAATCAAATTATTTTTAAAAATGGTGGATTACACGATGATTAGCTAAAAGAATGATGAAAATAAAAGAATGATGAAAATAAAAGAATGATAAAAATACAAAAAGATTTCAAAACAATAAAAAAATAAAAGATTGGGTATTTTAAAAAGTATTTAGATATTTTTTTGTGTTTCTTTTTTTGTAATTGAAAATCAATGCGATTACTACTAGATTGACGATAATTAAGAATAGTGTTATTTCGGTCTCAATACCTATTTCAAAGGTAGCTCCTGTATATTTGATACCTGCACTAAATATTGGTGAGACTTCTGGAACTGCCTGATTATCACGTAATTGAACAAATACGAACTTTATACCGGAACCTTTAGTTAAATACCAAGTGTAAAATTCAGAATAAGGAACCCAAGGTGCGGATTCTAATGCCTCAGGACTATTTGCAACTCTCATATGAGTAGCGTTCATTGTAGTTTTAACAGAATTATTTACACCATCATTATAAGTCTGAATTATCTGAAGGGTTACTTTATTGGTATCAGTTGTTTTATTTCCACCATTAATAATTACTGTTGCTTCGGGTGCAATTGTACAGAGTTTTGGAATTGCTTCATAATCTATAGAATATCCACTAAGTGATCCACTTGCGCCTACTACTACGCGATAATAATAAGTTTTATAATTAGTTAATCCAGAATCGTTAAAAACTTCCAAATACGGTCCGTCATAAATGCTCGTAAATCCAAAAGTTGGATAATTTGATCGATATATGATCAATCTTGTATAAGCAATAGGTAAATAGTAGGTTTGATTCGGAAATCTCAATAGTACAAATCCATTATCCGGATATATTCTGATGGGTGGCAATTTTGGAACTGTGTCATCATCTTTAATTAATGGATTTATTTTCATATTAATCTCAGAACCATCAGAATCACCGCCTCTATCAGTGTCAGGATTGAGTGGATCGGTTCCATAGAAGAATTCTTGAGTATTTG
>CAZYEE010000373.1:0-3500 GCA_964646355.1 uncultured archaeon
CCAGTTTACTAATAGAAAAAATAAAGTATAAATATAAAATGGAACGCTAAAACAAATAACTTTTTGAAATAATATAAATCTTTTAAAATAACTCGGTTAACCATTTTATCCTTAATTATGATATAAATCCATATTCCACAAACTAATACATTAGCAGAAAGTATAGAAATTATTAAATTAAAAACAGATATACTAATGAGAAAAAACATCAATACTGTGAAAATAAGAGAGAATATAGGAATTAGGCTGGAAATTATAAATGTTCGTTTTATCTTGTAAATACTAATGTTGTACGCCATAAAAATATAATTAAAAGGCTGGACTAATAGCTGGATAAAATATATTTTAGAATTATTTATTATCTCTAAATCGTAGATATTGATCAAAAAAAGCCCAGAAATATTAAAATAAATTAAATAAATTAATACCTTTATGAATAATAACGAAATTAAAGCCATCTTAAAGTAATTTTTACTTGTTTTTGCGATTTGATTTTCCTGAATGGATGAATATTTTAATATTGATGCTCCGCAAATAAAATTCGTTGATTGATCGATTATAGTAAAAATCATTACAATAATTTTATATTCTCCATATAATTCAGGGCCCAGTAAATTGGTATAAAATATACTTAATAAAATATTTGATACATTTGATGTAATAAAAAGTGCGATGCTCCAAAATGCATTAATAGAAATTTGCTGTATATCAACTTTATTTATTTCCATTTCAAATTTCTCTTTTACTTATTTATTATAAGTCAACAAATAAATTATCAATTCCCAAATACATAAATTAATTTATTATACTACTCAATTATTATAATACTCTATTTTATTATTACATTATTCATTTTAACTATAAATTGATAAATTTCTATCATTACTAATCAATTAATTAATCAATTTAATACTCAATCGGTTAATCAATCAATTGAAAAATAACCAATTTACACCAATTTATTTATCGGAATTTTTAGAGATAAACCATTTATAATATAATTGTAGACCTGTTTCAATATCAATTTTTGGCTCAAAATTAAGATATTTTTTAGTTTCTGAAATGTCTGCAAGGCTGTGTCTAATGTCACCAGGTCTTGGATCTGAAAAAACAGGAATAAGATTATCTTTATTGGCGATTTTTATGATTTTATGAGCCAAATCCAAAATAGAGGTTTGTTTGCCCATACCCACATTAAAAACTTTTCCTTCGATCGACCTCGCTTCCGCTGCAAGTAGATTTGCTTGAACAACATCATCAATATAAGTAAAATCGCGAGTCTGTTTGCCATCTCCAAATATAATAGGAGGTTTGTTATTTACTACTCTATCAAAAAAGATGGTTATAACTCCACTATATTCATTAATTGCCTGTCTGGGCCCATAAACATTAAAATATCTAAGTGATACCGTTTTAAGACCATAAGTTCTGTAGAATGCGTAAGTATAACTCTCCGCAGCTAACTTTGAGACCCCATAAGGAGAGATGGGCTTGGTTTGCATGGATATTTGTTTTGGAATTGTAGGTGAATCTCCATAAACCGATGAACTAGATGCATAAACAAATCGATCAATATCATTTTTTCGCGCAAACTCCAGTAATTTTAAGGTCCCATCTACATTATTTAAATTCGTTATTGTCGGATTTTCAACAGACCTTGAAACACTAACCATTGCAGCTTGATGGAAAATTATATCAAAATTATAACTAGAAATCTGATCTAAAAACTTAGAATCACATATATCACCCTTCTTAAATTCAAAATTCTGATTTTTTGAGGCGTTTTCCAAGTTTTTTAAATTCCCATTTATTAAATTATCAACTCCAACAACACTACAACCCAACTCTAGTAATTTATCAGTAAGATTACTTCCAATAAAACCAGCTGCACCAGAAACTAAAGCAATCATATCTGATAACAATCGACACACCTAATTTGCTATATTTTAATTAAATACGATCTTATTTTTTGAATTTAATTTTTAAATTTAATTTGTAAAAAATAAATAGAAAATAATAATCTTTAGGTTTCAAAAATAAAAGTAAAATTTGATTTAACAAATAAAATATACATGTTTTTCTAATTAAAACTATGTATTTCTTGACGGAAAATAAAAGTTTGAAATAATAAGATTAAAGCTAATTATTATTTTTCTTAGTTTTTGATTTTTTATTCATTTTGACCTTCTTGTTATTATTCATTTTATAATTTATATTATCATTATGATTATTTACCCATTGGATTGTTCTCCTTTTAAATGCCATGGTTTTAAATAATACCCATAAAATTCTCAACCCATCTTTTATTACATCTACATGAGATTTACCCGTCTTTCTCTCATAGTAAGTTATGGGTATTTCCTTAAATTTAACCCTGTTTTTCAAAATTTTTACAAGTAATTCCATAGTAAAACCAAAATGCTTCTCATCAAAAGGAGTAATTTTCTCAATAATATCTTTCCTAATAGCCCTAAAACCACTTTGGGAATAGGTAACTGTTTTACCATAACAAATCTTAATAATCAAATGAACAAAAATTTCACCAATTCGTTTATATATCGGAATTGGTTTTTCGACCCTTCCTAATGTTCGAGAACCCACAATAAAATCGGCTTCACCACGGAGAATCGGTTCAACAAGATTTTTTATTTCCCTGGCATCATTTTGACCATCTGCATCCACAGTAACTATTATATCTCCTGTTGCATATTTAATTCCCCTCAAAATAGCAGCACCATAGCCCAGATTTCTTGGGTTTCTTATTACTTTTGCACCATTAAATTTAGCTTCAGAATAGGTATTATCCGTTGAGCCATCATCCACAACTATTATTTCTGGATTTAAATCCTTAGGTATCTTTAAAAGAAAGTCCCTAATTGATTTTTCCTCGTTATATGCCGGTATTACAATACTTATTTTCTTGTCCATGTTTGGGTTCAGTCCATAATCTTGTGTTTTAAATAAGTAAATTTCGTATATTTTCTTTTTATCTTTAAATTTTATGGACTAAAAATTTAATTTAAACTTACTTAATTAAATTATTAAATTTTTCTTTTTTTACATTTAAAATTTAATTTATAAAGGAAATAATGATCTACACTTGATAATATAAAAATTTTTTTCTAATAAATAATTTTACTAATTTATCAATTTCAAAATGCTATATAAAATTTTAATTTTTATTTTACATTTTTAGATTGATGTAAAAATATATCAAAATATAAACAATATTGTTCCATATAAATTAATATTACCAATTATTCATTCATAATGTGTTTATTAAAAATGTAATGTTTCTAATAAATATTAGTGCGTTATTATTGATATTATGAGAATATTATTTGGTTTTTTTTAAGATTTGTTAGATATGTTGAATTTTTGCCAAATAGCTGATATAATTAATTTTTAAAAATTAAAGGATTAATTGTGAGCATTATACTTATTAATTTATATTCTTTTTTTCACACATTTAAATTTGTGATAAAAAAGATTTCTATTGG
>CAZYEE010000374.1:0-3490 GCA_964646355.1 uncultured archaeon
AAAAATTAATAGCATCCTAGAAATTTTTGAGCCATTTAGAGAATTTGTTGAGCAATATGAAGACCTATATGAAATTGAAACCTTAATACAAGAATTGGAAATATTAGATTGGATCTTTCTGGATAAAGATATTTTATATAGATTACATTATTGCATTAATAATGGTGATCGAGCAGGTGCTCTTAAGGTCATAAGAGAGATAAAATATTACAAGGATATGATTTCACAGAACGATTATGACGGTATAGTTGCAGATTTTAAGGACAAAATTAATAAGATAGATCAATTGATATAACTTATAAGCAAATCAGAGGCTTCTAAAAGTCCAATTGACGAGATTATGCAAAATATAATAAGTGAAATGTATAAAAAACTTCTATTGGAACAAAATTTCTCTAGTATTATTTCAATAATGCCCAATGTAAATACTTTCATTTTACTCACAGCTTCTCATAGTGCTATCTATACTGAAGCTTATTTTAACAGTATGATAGACTCTATTATTTCTATAATCGCGTCAGAACTTCAGAAAAAAGACTCACAAAAAGACTATGACTTATGTAAAAAAATGGCGGAAGAAATTGCGAAAAACCTAATATCATCGTTTGTAAAATACTTTATGGAGTTAATTGACATCACTTCTATTATTAAAAAATTCATTTCTGAATATATTATAGAGTTTATGAGCAAATTAAATGATACCACAAAAATATTTGGCGAATTAGCTTTAGAGTATAAAATATTTGATAAAGAAAAACTTAAACTCTACAAGGAAAATTTATTAAATTATGTAAAATTTTTTGAAGGCAAATCTATTCAGGTCCAAATTGAACATCTAACAATTGATCCAAATTTCACACTAAAGGAAGGGGACTCGTATACTTGCACAATTTATTGAGAAAATAAAAATAAAAACAATAACGAATTAAAAACAGAAAAAGGTTATTATTCTTTGAAATATTTTGTTAAGGAAGTGGGAAAGGTCAATAATAATTTATGCTTTCTTTTTGAAAATGCGCAATCTAAAAATCTTTTCTTTCAAGCTTTATACAACGAAACTGGGCTATTATTAAAAGAACAGACCTACAACTCTAAAACAGGAAAATATACTATGATTAACAAATATAAATTCGATGATTTATGGAATTCTGAATATATTCAAGAAATTTATAAAAACGACGGCTCAATTCGAAAAAGAACTACTATTAAAAGAAATGGGCTAAAAAAGACAGAAATTCTTGAGGAGAAATCTACCAAATCTAATGAATTTGAAAAAACAATAACCGAATTGGAAGATATTGAAATTCATTATAAAGGACTAGAATTATTCTATTCGTTCTTACCTGACCTTCAAATAGGATATAATGATAGTGATAGCTTTGAATATACAAGCTCTACATCTATAGATAAACAAAATTATACTGAATTAACCAAAATTGATGGTGTATTCGAATATAATCTAGAAATTCCAGAAAAAGTAAAAAAGTTAACCATATTTGGAGTTATAAAATTAACCAAAATATCTGGTAAAATAAAGTCAAACAAAAAAATTACGACTATCTATCAATATCCAGATCGAGATCCTTATGAAGAGGTTAAAAACCATGAAGACATAAAGGAATTTGAATATTTAATTTTACCAATAAAACCCTATCTAATAATTGAAGGAGAATGTAAAATAATGAATAACGTGAAAATTAATACTGGTAATATTTACACCGAATCTAATACCTTTTACAGAATTTCTGAAGCAAATTTTAAACCTAAATATATTTCAAGTCAGTAAAAAATCTAGCATACATTTAATTTTTCTATTTATATAATACTTACATTTTCGATTTTTTAGTTTTTTGATTTTTTTTATAAATTTTCTCTTCAGATTATTCAGGTCTTATTTTATTAAGCTGATATCCTGGTTCTAATTCGGATGGATATTTTTGAAATAGTTGTCCCCATTCCGTTTTATTGTATTCTTTTATCCTTTTCTTTCCTACTGTGTTGATCCAATATAGGTCATGATATATTCTCGATAACATTACAGGTCCTAAATTAAAAAGCCAAGTATGTAATAATGGTTCAAGGAATTTTAATCTACCTTTTCTTACCATTTGGTCTCCCCAGATCACGAGGCTCCTTTTTACTCTAAAACCCCAGTTTACTTTTTTATAATCCACATCATCTTCGGTTATTATTTCAATCTGGTCCAGATCGCCGCATCCTAACCCTTCATCATGGGCCAACTTGATGAATGGAAGTTTTAAGGGGTCAAAACCCATTATGCTGGCGGCTACAGCATCAACTGCTACTTGGTCATACCCTGCCATAATCACATTTTTTATTCTAGGCATCATACATCTAGGTCCTTCTCCATCTCCTGCTACAGTCCCGTCTACAATGGCCATTATATTCGGATGAATTTGTTTCTGAATAATTAAGAGGTCTACTAATACTTCACTCATGTATTGATGTGCGAAATGCCTTCTTTTTGTCAAAAGTCCACCAAATGCATTTTTCATAGCACAAGTGATGCCTCCTCCTGTTTCGGGATTCTCTGGACTGAATTTTCCACCTTTTGCACCTGTATGTCCATGCGTTTTGAAAGTCGGCAAATGGATTATATTTTTTCCAATATAAAATGCAGGAATACTAAAACCTTTAGGAAATATCACTGAATCTAAGACATGTAGCGGTTTTTTGCTTTTAAATGGTATATATTTTACTCTGGTCAACGGGACGAAATAACAATTATATTTAGTTATTATTGGGGTCCATTTGTTTCCTTTAAGTCCTCTGGCAATGTTGGTTACTACAGTCCTATTTTCGGCTGTGTATATATTTTTACCGGGAAATCCGTCCTCTCTTAGTTTTTTTAATACTCCTTCTACTTGCCATGGAGGTGATGAACATGCTGGAAAATATTTACTCCATGAAAGATTTAATTTTACGATTACTTTTTTATTTGGACTAAAATACTTTGTATAATTTGTTATGTCCATTAAATCTGCATAATCCTGCAATATGGTTTTTGGGCTTACTTTTTTAATAAATACTTGAGACATTTTAAGGACCCATTTTTTACATTAAATGTTTGATTTGTTTAGATAATCTTCATTTTTAATTAAAATTCTTTTATTAATTTAAATAAATATCTTTATCCTTTTAATTTTTTTAAATGTCTTTCATCAAAAAATTTTCTGCAACCTTTTGCATATTATTGGACCTTATAAAAAAAAGAGAATAATTTTCAAAATAATAATCTTGATTTAAATAACCAAATACTAAAAAAATTTATATGATAATTAGGACCAACATATGGATCTTAAATGCTTGCCAAATTATTGTGTTCCTTCATTTTCTTAAAATTTAAAAAAACTTATCCACAAAATTTAAAATCCTATTATATAAGCTTGAAATTATCGGTATTTAAATTTGAAAATATTATTAATATTGACTTGAAAATGTTATTTATGATACAAAAACCAGAATTTTT
>CAZYEE010000375.1:0-3486 GCA_964646355.1 uncultured archaeon
TGCGTTATAACTTGAGGATAATATGGTGTTTTTTTGAGCCTTGTAGTTGAATAACTAAGAAAGTCTTCAAAAGAATTTTTAATTATTGATATTTTAAAATCGTCTGGATTTCTGGACAACTCTGTCTTGGGCAATATAACCAAAGGTGTAACCCATCTGGGAAAACCGCCCAATTCAATAGTTTTTTTGATTAATTGTTTTGTTGAATTTATATCTTTTTCCCCTGGTAATCCTGTCATCCAATACGTCTTTACAAATAATCCAGACTTGGTCGCCAGCTCTACAGAATCACAAACTTGTTGAGTATTATATCCTCTTCTCAGAATTCTTAAGACCGCATCATCTCCACTCTCAATTCCATAATCAAGGTTATCTATACCAGCTTTAGACATTAATTCTAGACATTCTTTATCAAAAGCGTCTGGTCGAGCAGCTACATTAAAATACTCTATAAAATCACCTATTCCCTCTCTTTTTAAAAATGAAAATAGTTCAATTATATATTTCTTAGGTGCACAATAAATATAGTCTTGTATTGCAATATTTTTAGTATCTTTAAGAAGTATTTTTAACTGTTTTAATATCCATTCAGGCGAATGAAGTTCTAACTTATCTCTTGAGCCTAGCATCAACCTATAATTATTACAAGACCCAATGCAATATGGACAATTAAATATACAGGGCCCACGACATGTATTGATAGTTCCAATATTAAAGCTCTCTTTCATTCTTGGTTTAATAAAGGACAATGAATATGGGGGTATATCATCAACCGGTAAAGTTTTTGGTTTATAATTTTCAAATATCTTATCCTCTATACGCAAAATGCTTGAATTTATTTGGGTTAAATCCCTGTTTTGCTCAACTTTTTCCGCATATTCAAGAAAAGAAGCCTCCGCTTCACCGATAAAAACAGCATCAACCTCTTTATAGTTTGTTAATATATGTCCAGCAAAAATTGAAGCGTGTACTCCTCCAAGTGCCACTCTTATATTTGGATCAATCCCTTTAACCAATTTTGCTAACCCAATAGCTCCGGCGCCAAACTGGAGCCAGTTCAATTCAATTCCAACCAGAAAAGGACGATGGTGCTTTATCAATGCCACGATATCCTCTCTTGTAAATCCATGCATAAATGCAAGGGGAAGATTCCAAACTTCCACCTTATAGCCTCTCTTCTTTAAAATAGCAGCTATATGAAGCAATCCATAGCCAACCAAATATGGTGGCATTAAAGATTTTCTCATATCCCTTAATTCCAGATCTGGAGGCGGGTGCAATAACAAAATATCAATCATATAACCACAGCTTCCAATATCTTAACTAATCTAACCATTTACTTACAGTAAATAAATTAATTTAAGTGATAGCTTTAATAACTTAATGGAATTCTATATCATTAAATGCTCCAAACATATATCTTTACATTCCTATATTTTCTAAGGGCTTCCTTTTATTGAATGATATTTTTACATCATTGAAGATATTTCAATTTTATTGAATAATGGTCAAAATAAAAACCCCACTTGAATAACAATATACTTGAATAACATATAATAGTCCAACCTTAACATGAAGCAGGTAAATTCTTATCTTCTTAAGCTTACTTAAGCAACTAATATATGATTGATGTCTTCTAAAAAATCGGTTTCAATCATTAAATTCCAGGTTTCTTATTGTTTATTCATATATCCCAATCTTTCTACAGATATAAGAAATATAAAAAAAAGGGTTTAAACTACTTTTGATCTCAGAGTTCGTAATCGTGCCCAGAAGTCTTCTTTAATTCTGCTGCTTTTAATTTGTCCGTAGATACCTATATTATTTGAGTTTACGATACTCTACTATCTTTTCTCCAGCTATTACTTGATCAATTGAATGTACCGAGCAATTCCATTCTTCAAGTTTATTTTTAATTTCTTCAAATTGTAGCTCACCTTCGATAGTAATAGTAACTGATTCCGTATCTGCATCAACTTCCATTAGTGTAATGTTAATTCCCTCTACTCCATCAATTGAGCAAATCTGGGCTGCAAGCTCGTGTATTCCTGGCTGATGGGGCTTAAGCACGTCAAGTACCAAGCGTCGTAAATAAATCGGCATTTTAATCCTTATGAATGCTTTATTTATGTCAAGCGAATGATCTTTCTCGTCCGGAAATAAAAATTTATTTATAATAAAAGTCTATTTTAATAATAAGTTATTAGGACTTTAAACCAATAAATGTTATCATTTATGTAAATTTAGGAGTCAAGTAATGAACTGCTTGGCTTAATTTTATAATAGGTGGTGCTTGTATAATGTCTGAAGCCACAAAGTATTGCATTATGCTACAGATTGTGCAAGGAAAAAGCGATCGTTTACCTTATACTCTGGAAAGCTTAAGAGATGATAATATCGTAGCAATTATGGATGAAGTTCACCGCGTTATTTGGCTCTGGATGGGCGCCAATACTGGACTTGTTCAGAGAAGGTCCGGAATGCGTGTTGCTCAGAGCTTAAAGACCTACGGGCATACCATTGGGCCTACAATTGTTGGAAAAGGTTTAGAGGACGTTCTTGCCGTAGACGGTCGAGTAATTAATAGCGATTCCATAATGAAAGGTAGATTTGATAAAATCAAGGATTTATTTAATCGAGAATATCAAATTGAAGCAGATGTATTAGCAGTCTATAAAGTTATGACTACTGCTTCCCAACCCACATATTATGGGTTAAGTAAGGAACAACGAGATAATCTAGTTGCAGCAGCTATTGCAGCTCCCGTAGTTGGGGAGGATAATAGAGATATTGAAGAAATTGTTGGTCAATATAGACCCCCACCAGCTCCTAAGGAATCTGTTGCAGCTCCGGAGGTTGAAACCGCTCCAGCTGTTGAAACCGCTCCAGCTGTTGAAAAAGTTTCAGAAGCTCCTAAAGTTTCAGAAGACTTATTGGGAGATGTTAAGGCATCTATAGTTATCTCTTCAGTATTGACGCAACTTAATGATCTATTCATAAGTGTGGGTAAATCCCAAGATGGGAAGAAAGTTTATACCATTGAGAATGCTGATGGTTTGATCTGTAAATTCACGGTCGATGGCTCGAATATCAAATTTTTACCCGGCTCGTGGGAGTTAGTTGATAAGGAATCAAAAACTAAAATACAAAAGGTCTTTATTGATCGGACAAAAGCATTGTTAAAGAAATAAAATTTCATTTCGATATTTTCGATATTTTTATTATTTTCTTATTTCTATTTCGTTTGTTTTTCATATATATCAATAATTTCTTTTATTGTGGTTACTTCATCAGCGGATTTATCCTCCCTAAAACCTAGAAATCTCGGAAATCTGATAGCAAATCCTGCACCCTCTTTTTTTAATCCAAAACCTGCTTTATGATCCGGTGATAAGGTGATTTCATCCCCAATAACTGAACAAACTACCTTGGGTTTTAACCAGACATCCGGCCTTAATTTTTCGGATACATCATCCACATTTTCTG
>CAZYEE010000376.1:0-3475 GCA_964646355.1 uncultured archaeon
CATCTCTGCAATGAGAGATCTTAGAAGGACTGAGAAAGCTCGAGAGTCTATGAAATTAATGTTTCAATTAATGAAGTCGAAACAGCCATCAAGCGTCCCGATTGTTGATACACTTAATCAAAATAAACAGTTAGTAAAAATAATGATGTCTGTTATGCATTTTGGAGCTGCTTCTACTGGAAATAGCTTATTAGTAAGCCAAATTGATGTTTCAACTATTTGCATACCTCTTAAAGTAGCGACTGCACTGCAACTATTGAATATGATGGATACTCATGCTCGCTCTTTTAGAGCCATCTATGAGTTATCTAATACATTAAAAAGTTTAGGTAAATAGAAGATGAGATTTACAGTAGGTAGTTTAAGTAAAGTTCAATTAAAATATTTAGCCATAATAGAAAAAATAGACAAATCTATTGATAGGAGTTCAATTATTGCAAAAATTCCAGATCCTTCGGATTTGGACGAAAAATATAAATCCGAAATAAAAGATGCAAAAAGCGGTTTTGAAAGAATGAAAATTGAAAAACGATATCAAACACAAAAGAAAGTCATTGAAAATCTAATTCAAATAAAGTTCAACCATCCTGAATTTAAATTTCCCATATATTTTGAGACAGTTCGTTTATCTACCACAAAAGGAACTCTTATTGATTTTACATTGAATACTATTATAGAAAAATATTCCCCAGTTGTCTTTATAGGGAGAGTAAGAAAAGGCGCTGGTAATATAAAATATTTACCTAATATTTATACTTCAGTTGGACTTAGCCCAGAAAATAGTAAAAGTTTTTTAGAGAATTTAAGTGAAGAATTTAAATCTTATTTTATTGATGTAAATGACTTTACAAATGGAAATTTTGAAACTGCTGATTTTTATAGTGGTATTAGAGAATTAGGACGTGATATATTACTCTCCAAGGTAAATAAAAACGAAACTTCTGACAATAATATTGCCAAATCAATCAATAATAATCCAAAAATATTAGCCTATTTGAAAAAAATCTATTATAGAGAACTTAGAACTTTTATACCTATCGAAACAAAAACAGATCATATACCTTTTAGTGAATTGAGATCGGAGTGTATTGGTATTATATTACCAATAAATGATCAATATTCTTTTATTCAGTTAGCAGATGGTAGAAATATCAATAAAAGCCCGATATTCCAGATTTTAAAAATAATTAATAAAGAAATATACACTTAAATATTAAATTAATCTCTTTAATTTACTTTTTTAATTTTTTAAGCCAATTTTTTAATTAATTTATTAAAGCAATGGAGTTTTATTTTATAATATTTTTAAAATACTTAGAAAAAAAATTGATAAAAAATACAGTTAAATAAAAAATAATAAAAATAAAATTTATAATAGAAATTAAAATCCATCCTATAATACATTCTAAATAATATTTGGTGATAAAAATACAAATTGAAGGAATAATTCCGCCTGTAGTAACTTTATTTAATAAAGATCAAGAAATTGATCATGATTTGATGACCAGTTTCATTGAACATTTGATATCCAAGGGTATTTCTTCAATAATGATATTAGGTTCTACGAGCGAATTTGCATATCTTACATACAAGGAAAAATGTGAATTAATTAAAAAAATAGGGCATTTTTTAAAGGAAAAATATAAAAAAATTCATTATATGGTAGGGATTTCAGCAACCAATACCAAAGAATCAATAGCGCTGGGTAAAATTGCGCAGGATAATGGTGCTGATACCGTTATTGCCACGTTACCCACATATTTTCCATTAGAGAAGGATCAGATAATTAGATATTATACTGAATTATCTGAGAATTTGAGAGTACCATTAATAGCTTATAATTTTCCACTCACAACAGGAGTTGACCTTACACCAAAAATTCTACTAGAAATGGCGGAATCTGAAATAATTATTGGAGTAAAAGAAACAGGTATTCCACTTGAAATAATGAAAGAACTCATAGAATCAGCGCCTAGCAGTTTTTCAGTCATATTAGGAACAGACCTAATGTTAAAATCATCCTTAGATTTAGGTATAAAAGCCGCCATTTTAAGTTCAGCTAACTTCGTTCCTGAACATTTGGTCCAATTTTTTCAAGCGTATAGAGAGAAAAATGAGGATAAGAAGATCGAATTATGGAAATATCTTTCGAAAAGGATGTCCATTTTAACTTATGGATTAAATTTATTACCTTCTATTGTTAAAGAATCAATAATTGCATCTGGATATCCCATCACGCCCTATATAAGAAGCCCATTACCCTCAGTTTCAGAAAAATTGAAAAAGAAAATAAAAAAGCTATTTTCTTGAATAACTTATGTTAATTTATGTTTTTAAATAAAATAGGGCATCAAAAAAATTATCAATAATTAATCATTGATTAGCCTCATAATGGCTGGATGTTTTTAAAAGAGTTATTAAATTTACAAAACTTAATTAATATTAGTTTATATTACAATATTGAAAAAACAAATAATGAGATGAGAATTTTGATAAAATCGCTGACAATTATTGGAATAATTTCAATAATACTAGGTGTCGTATTGGGAATCTATTTAGACATATATTACTCTATGGCTGCAATTTTTGGTTTTCCAATGTTTATTATAGGATTATTTGTTCGCTTGGGTGGAAAGAAGCCAGGTTCTAGTGGCCCTGAAACTATTTATTGTTCCAATTGCGGGTCGGTACTGACAAAGGGCACGAGATTCTGCCCATATTGTGGTAAAAAATTGTGATAACCTTTATTTATTCAGAATATACTTCTTTTTAAAAATATAATATATTTTAGTCATTTAACCGAAAATTAGAAATTAATCTATAATAGTTCTTACAATAATAAGTTTTTTTAATAATAAATGGAAATTCAAATGTTAAATAATAATTCTTCAGATAAATTAGTAGTACTCTCAGTTCTGGGAAAGGACAGACCAGGTCTTGTTTCATTAGTCACTAAAGAATTAGTAAATAATAATATTAATATAGTTGACATCGAAGCACGGAGCATGCGGGGATTATTTGCTATGTTTACTATTATTGACCTTACTAATGCAACAATTTCATTTGATAATTTAAAAGATAGGTATGACGAGTTAAGTAAAGCTTATAATCTTAAAATAATGCTGGAAAAATATCAGAAAGGGCGTAGAAAATCCGAAAAAGAACTCGTTTTATTGACCACACTTGGGCCCGATAAACCAGGAATTGTACACATCTTATCGAAAATATTCATGGATTATAACGTGAATATAGAATATATCCGAATGATAAGTCGAGGAGAATTATTTGCAATGGAAATGTTATTAGATATTAGTGATACAAAAAATGAATTCGAAGAAATTAAAAATAAGGTTCAAGATGCTTGTGAAGAAATTGGACTGAGCTCTGTATTTCAACGGGAAAACATATTCAATAAGGCAAAAAAATTAATTGTCTTTGATATGGACAGTACATTGATTACACAGGAAATTATTGA
>CAZYEE010000377.1:0-3460 GCA_964646355.1 uncultured archaeon
GAAGTAAATTCAATTTAACTCTATTCATAGAGATTTTGAACGCTTTTGAAATTCCGTATCTTGTCATTTACGATGAAGATCCTGTTGACCCGGAACTTGAGCCAGGCGGATCTAAACATGATCCGGATAAATTGAGAGAAGCCAGACATGCATTCGAAGAAAATGAAAAAATAAAGAATGCCTATAACCCTCAGATAGGCATGGTAGAACAAATCCCAAGAAATATTGAGACATTACTAGGGATATCAAGGTCTCAAGTAGAGAAACTGGGCAAACCTCTTGCTGCTGTTGAAAAATATGTAGATGAATCTGTAAATATTCCTAAGGAGGTTGAGGAGCTTGTCAGAAAGGTTTATGAATAATATAAGAAACGAGGAACTTCGCATAACAGCGGATTAAAATTGATTACAAAGGACAAACATTTTGAACATATTAAAGAAATAACAGAGAACTTTAAATTTGAGATTGAAAAACAAATTAATTAAATTGAGAGGTTTTTCCATAATATTTAATACATAAAAATCATTAAATTATTTGATAATATGAGTAATTCTAAATATAGCAAAATAACTGCAAACTTTGAGACCCCGATTTGGGATACTAGAGCCGATGAAGTATATCCTGGAGATAATAAAAGAGAAATTATTCCATTCAAGATCTATATTGATCAAGATGGATTTATTAATTATTTATTTACAAGTACTATTTTTAAAAATCCAAAATATGTAATTCCTCCACCAGGTGAAGACTTTACCCTATTTCAAAAATTTCTAGATGGTGGTTCACGAGAGTATCCCAGTGATGGAAATATACCCGTGGATATCGCAGCGAATGAAGCAATGAAAATATTAAATAAGATCAAAGAAATCGCTTATGACATAAAGCACCCGTTCCATCTGCTTGTAACGGAATTATTGGAAGATCCAGAAAAGGATATATTTCATTTGGTGAGAGGAACATTACATCTCTATTTATGCAATCATACTACCAGAGATTGGAGACGGAAAAGATCTACTGATGATATAGATTTTTGGATTCCTAGTCCACGACTTTTGAATTATGTGATTAAAAGTTTAAATGATGGATGGGTTTATAATCCCAAGAGAGGAGAATGGGAAAAACGGGTTCACTGGAATGATTTATGGACGGGAGAACGAAAATCAGGAATATTAATTGCATCAAATGATATAAACCAACGAATGGATTTTGGATTGGGTAGTTATTTAGAGGGACCTGGATTAAAAAATATTATTAAAAAGAAGTTAGTTAGAGGTCATGATGTAGATCTTAGCGATATTATTAATTGTGCTATATTAAATAATATCCCTATTGAATATGATGAAGATAGCCCTTGGACTGCTATCGTCGAATGTGCAAATATGCGACATTCTAGAACTACATCAAATATAATAAGTCTATGTCGTTTATCTTATGGTGTTGCAAATTATATTAGAAGAGTAGGGCTCGCTATTAAAAAATATAAAGATACCTTCAAAAATAAGGAGTTATTTCCTGATAAAAAAGTGGTTAATATTTGTAGAGTATCGTCTCATTGGCTTAGCGAGACTAGATATAAACCAAATATCACAAGAGATAGAATTTACAATAATCTGGTTAAACAGGAAAGGAAAAAACTTCAATATGCCAATAATTTATACTTTTTTGCAGATCAAGTTTTAAAATTATTGAATTCAAAATATGAACATATTAAAATAAAATTTGCTATAATTAAATAAGATTATATTTAATAGAATTTTCATATATTGATCAAGAATCTAATTTTTTTATTGATATTAAACTATTTAATATATTTAATCATGATTTGAATCAGTTATAAATTGACACCTAAATTAATTTTATCGTAAATACTCTCGATTTTTTAGATATTAATTAAAATTTTTAAAATGCCAAAAATGGGAGATCAATCATAAAAAATATCGAAAGATTGTTAAATGAAATGATAGATAAAATATATCTGAAATTCAAATAAAATCTAAAATTCCCGATTTGAAGACAAATTGGGGCGGAGCTATGACCAGTCTTTTACTGGTATAAACTATATTTAATGATAAACAGTGAATATTATGAGCGAAAAATCAAAACAAAAAGAAATGTTAATTTATTATATTTGCGGTAAACTACCTAAAAAAAAGTTGGATAAAGAAGTGAAAGAATTTATCAATGAAACTCCAGAAATAGAAGCTTTAAGGGCACAAATAATTGAAATAATGGAATATGCTAATGCATATGCTGCTACGGGGCAAGTTAGATTAATGGAAACACCATTAAATGACGTAGAGAGAATTCTAGAAAATAATGGACTGTATTTTCCTGAGAAAATAAAAAGTGAATTATTAAAAATTGGGCTTCTTAATGGAATACCTAGAGAATATCAGCAGCTTACCAGTGCTATTAATGATAGAAATGCATTTGCAATTACAAAACATTGGAAAAATTTTCAAGATTATGTCGAACAATTAGCACGTATATTTCAAGTTGGTAATCTTGATAAAGGAGAGAATATGGTACTCTCTCGCTGGATTGATGAATATAATAAATTAAAAGAAATATTATCAGATCCTTTTCATTTGACACGCTATTAATGAATAATTAAATTTTTAAATTTGTCTATTTTTATCTTTGAGCTTATTAAAGGAGTTATTTTTAGATTATTTCAGTTTTTTCTCAAAAATTTTATTTTTAATGTTGAATTTATAAAAAAATATGAAATTTGATGATGATGACGCGGTAGAAATAGCAATAGAATCAAATGAAGTAGCTAAATTTGAGAAAAAACACCCAGATTGTGTTTGGACTGTCGAAATGATGAGTAAAAAAGAAAGTTATAATTGGATTTCCAGTCATTCAAAGGAAAAAATTGTGGATTCAGTACTTAAGGTCAAAAAGAATCTCTGGAAAGTTGAGCTTGAAGCCCTTGACGAAGAAAAATTAATTTTAATTATTGATCCAGAAAAAAGAAAAATTATGGATTATTCTATTGAGAAAATTGAAACAATACCAGAACAATTCGTTGATGATGAGAACGATATTGATTTTGAAGAAAATTATGAAGATGAACAATTTGACATAAATGAAATTGATGAGTTTTCAGAGGATAATGCTATTGAAATTGCGATGCAGTCAGAGAGGGTATTGGAATTTGAGAAGAAATATCCAGGATGTTCATGGAATATAGAATTCAGAAATAATTTATGGATAATAGATATAGAATCGTATGGTAATGAAAAACTGATATTAACAGTTGATCCCGAAAAACAATCTATTGTAAAAATAGAACAACAAGAATTAAGAATCGATGAAGATGAAGAAGAGGAAATTGATGCGATAGAAGAAGAGATTATAGACGAGACTGAAGAGAGTATTCATGAAGAATTCACAGATGACCAAGCCGTAGAAATTGTTGAGAACTCTGAAGAATGCAAAGAATTTGAAAAATTGT
>CAZYEE010000378.1:0-3459 GCA_964646355.1 uncultured archaeon
AGTGGTCCCCAATCGCTAATTGGGAATTAGAAATATTCATAATCTTTCAAATATTTCCTCATTTTTTAGACCACTTCACATTCAACGATTTCTAAATGGTCAGAGAGTATTACTTTCCCAGAGCCAGGAATTACCTTTCCAATGACACGAGGATTGATGCCTTTTTTCTTTAGAGCATCTAATAACTGATCCAATAAATTAGAGTCAATTGAAATTAGGACACCACCAGCAGTTTCAGCAGCATTTCCAGTCTCAAGTCCATAGCCACATAGGTTAGATAGTTCTAATGCGCCTTTAAAAATTGGAATTTTTTCTATCTCGATATTTATTCTTTTATTTTGAGTCACCATTTCTTCTGAATGACCAACTAATCCAAAACCAGTTATATCAGTGGCAGCATTTACAGGTATTTCTTGAAAAACTTGTGCTACTGGTTTATTGGATGTTGTCATTGATTTTATTACCAATTGCTCCATTTTAGTTAGTTCCTTCTTTGAAACTAGATCATAAACGAAGTCAATGAATTCTTTGTTATCATCTCGAACAATTCTATAGGCTGCCATTATAGGTTGAATTCCGAGGGGTTTGGTCAGAACCAAATAATCTCCCGGTTTTGCACCCGATGAATAAACCACATTATCTATTGAACATATTGCGGTGGCTTCGCCTCCAATAAGAGGCCAGGGATTTTGAATTGTTTGTCCACCAATTATTGTTGTACCATCGGCTATACAAAATTCTTGAAATCCTCTCAATATCGCTGAAGATATTTCTATAGGCATTTCTGGATCAACCGCTAAGAATACCAATACTCCAATTATATTAACTGCACCCATTGTATAGATATCGCTTGTAACATTACATGCTGCAATTTTACCCTGTATAATCGGATCATCGATGATAGGCGTGAAAATATCGATCGATTTTATTGCTACAAGATCGTTAGTAATTCGTATAACCGCAGCATCGTCTCCGATGCCTTTAATGATATTATCCGCCTGGATTTTGATATCGGCTTTTTGTAATAAGTTGTTCAGCTCTATTTTATTGAGTTTACAGCTTCATCCATGTATTTCTACTTTTTTAGTAAGACGATATTCGCTCTTAATTGAGTAAACACCTCCAGTTTAGAATTTTTATATTATCATTTTGATTAGAAGTTTACAATTATTCAATTATATTTTATACGGAAGTTAAGCTTGTTATTTATTGCATTTAATTTACTTTATTTCATATCATTTAATTTTAATTTATTTTATTTTCACATCATTTAATTTCAATTAATTTAATATTTTCATTTAATTTAATATAAAACATATTAAATATTAGGAAAAAAAATGTAATGGTATGAGAGTTCTTACCTTCGATGTAGGTGTTGGTACAATAGATACACTAATTTGGGACTCTAAAGAGCCCAATTTCTATAAATAAGTGTTACCTTCGCCTTGTCAATATATTTCAACGAAAATTAAAAGGACAAAAACAGATATTCTAGTTGATGGAATTGAAATGGGAGGGTATCCCGTAAGTAGGGCATTAATTGATCATGTTAAAAAAGACTTTAAGGTTTATGTATATGGTAATGCTTGGAAAACTATAAAATATGATAGAAATTATGTTTTAAATACGGGAATTGAAATTATTGATAATAAAGAGACTTATTATGAACTATTAAATAAGGAAAATATAACAAGAATTCAATTAACAGATGTAGAAATAGAATATTTTTTTGATATATTTCAGAAATTTGAAATAGATTCGAATTTTGATTTTATAGGTGTAGCTGTTCAAGATCATGGAGTTCCAGATATTAAGAATGATGATAGTAAATATGATAAAGAGAATAAGGAAGATAAAAGCAGTAAAGTCAGTAAAATCAACAAGGAAAGAAGAGGTGCGAAAAATTTCAGGCATGATTGGATGGTGTCTATTCTAGAAAAATCGCCAGAATTTAATAGTTTTCTATTTAGATATGATGAAGTACCTGAATTTTTATCAAGGTCAAGAGAAATAACAAGGTATTTGAATAGAAAAACAGGAGTACCGGTTTTTGTTGTAGATACAGTTATTGCAGCATCGAAAGGGTGCTTATACAATTCAGTTAATGTACCAAATATTATTGCGATCGACATAGGAAATGGGCATACTTGTGGATTTTCGGTATCTGGAAATGAAATTTTAGGCTATTTTGAATATCATACAGCTTCTATCACTCCTGAAAAGCTAGAATATGCTGTTAATAAACTTATCAATGGCGATTTATCAAACGAGGAAATACAAAATATGGGTGGACACGGAGCCTATGTAAGAAAATCTATAAAATCAGATTATAAAATCATTGTCACTGGGCCCCGAAGGAATATCATAAAAAAGAGTAAATTAGAATATGTGTTAGGGGCTCCATTTGGAGATCATATGATCACAGGCGCAGTTGGAATTTTAAAAATGATTTTAGAACGAGTTAATTCATCAATTGATTAAAAATTGAATATAATAATCATAGTAAAATTTTAAAGTTTATTAATTTTAATTAAACTATCTAAAGTTGAGATGATGTTAAAATGAAAATTGGATTATTGGATTTACTTGCATGTCCGATTTGTAAATATTGGCCTATTAAATTACTAATATTCAACTGGGAAACTACGGACGAGGAATTTGAAGAAGCATTAAGAGGTTTAAATGATATTATGATTCTTAAAAAATTGACGAGAATAAAAAGAGGGAAGGATAAATTTGAAGATTGCATAAATATAGAGGAAAATTCTATCCAAGATGATCTAGTAAGATATAAATTAAGTTTTAGGAATTATATTGAAAAAGTTAATGAATTTTTGAAAAATTTGGAATATATTACCATATTTACTGAAGGTTCATCAAAGAAGGTGCATAATAAAGCAGAAGAAATCTATAAAGAATTTCAGTCATTAAAAGATGTAAATGATGAGAATACTATTAAGGAATTTATAGATAAACATTTGATAAAGATATATTTCTTAAATTGGTATTTTCAGAGGGCAGAAATTGAAGATGGAATAATGATTTGTGATAATTGTTTACGTTGGTATCCGATTTCTGAGTCGATACCGCAGATGCTTCCTGACAATTTACGATCTGAGAAAGAAGAAATTAGATTCTTAGAAAAATGGAAAGATTTTGTTCCAGAGAAAATATTAAAAGAGGGAAAACCATTTAATCTCTCCTCTGAATAACTTTTTTTAATTATTAATTCAATACTGCATTTTTAATTTAGTGGTTCATTTTTAACTCAGTAGTTCACTTTATTTAATTTAATAGGTTATTTTAAGTTAACATCCATGGAGCCAGTTCTATATCCTTCTAAATCTAATGTTATATAAGTATAACCTAAATCTTTCAATTTCTTAATAATTGCATTGATTTTTGAGTTATCTATAGAAAGTAATTCCCGAATTTCAGCCTTTTTTAATTCAATTCTTG
>CAZYEE010000379.1:0-3403 GCA_964646355.1 uncultured archaeon
ATTTTTCTATATTCTTTTTTATTGAAGCTTCTTTTTTTCTTAACAATCTTCTAATCTTCATATTTGATATATTTTCTAAAAATTTTTCAATTTCATTATCTGATAATTCAATATCCTCAATTTTCTCGACTTTTTCTACATTATAAGTCGCCAAATCGCGCTGATTGTTCTTGTCTAGTTCTAAGCCTGTCCCTATTTTTAAGTCTGGTCTATTTCCCATTTTGCCTTTTTTCTGAACATATAATGGTGTACCACAATTTTTACAAAAGTCGCCTAAATTTTTTTCCCCACAGAATGGGCATATAGTTGGAGTTGTTGGTCCCCCCACTTCCAACCCTGATCTCCCTAAATCAGAATAATTTAGATTTTCAATATTTGAACTTGAAACTGGGCTATCCTGAAATTAATTTTGTTGTATATCAGTAGGTAGACACCTTGTAGGGGGACTTATTCCCGGTGTTTCTTGAGCCTTATTATTTTCAATATCTTTATCTTTTATTTGATCTTCTTCTTTATATTCTATTCTGTCTTTTAATACTTCGTTATTCATCTCTAAAATGCGTTTTACTCTACCGTTAAATGTTGCAGTCGCGATTATACTTACTATTGTAAATGATATTATTATGCCCATTAATATATAATATAATGGAGTTAAACGCCATTGTACATACATTCCATTGTATATTCCTGATTTATTATCTACCATGAGTCCATATAATATTTCACCTAATATACCAGCAGCTCCTCCTACTATGCCAATAAATTCCAATTTCCTTAAACCTAACTTTTTTGAACTGATTACTATAATTCCTATTATGAAACTTATTATAGCTCCAAATACGCCTAATAACTGAATTTCAGGATATATATAAAAATAATGAGCCGGGACCCTTATTATGAGCATATCATATATTATATACATTGAGAATGATACATAAATGATTGAAAACACAAAATAAATTATATCTATTCCGTTTAAATTATATTTCAGACTCAAATATTCTTTTCTTTTAATTAAATACTCATTTTTTTCCTTTTTTCTTTCAATTCTTTCTCCTTGATACTTCTCCTCGACATTTTCTAAGTATTCAGGGCTCCACATTTCCATACTCATGTTGTATTCTTTTACTTTTGTTATCAGTCCTCCTATTCCAATAATTAATATTATTATTTCTAAAAACACCAGATATGAACTAAAATAGATAATTATTGACCCACCAGCTATTAAATGAACGCTCACCAACATAGCAGCTTTAAATCCTTTTCCCATACTTTTTGAAAATATGTATCCCAAGATGCCACCATTTAAAATCATTAAATAGCTTAAAATATATAATTCAAATTCCAAAGTAAGATACATCAATGATTCAACTATCAATGTACCCACAAGTAATATTGCTCCGTATATTATTATAGTCTTCATCGTATTCTTAGCTAAAATATATGACCATTCGATGATTTTCTCTTTAAATCCTTTTGTAGATTTTACTATCAACAGGATTAATACGGGCAGTATTCCTACCAATATTAATAGATCAAATAAATTATATCCTTTAAATACCAGTATCCGATAAAATTGAAAAAGGTTGAAACTAACTCTTGGGGGATTAACTATCTGCACATATAATATAATTATAGACACTGGAACTAAGGATTTTAATCCTAAATCCATAGCCCTTTTAGGTCCTACTTCATCAATTTTAAATCTTAATACGCTTATAATATAGTTCCAATTATATACAAATCTGATAAGTTCAGAAAAAATCAAATTTCCTAAAAAGATTGTATACCAATAGTATGGATTGGTCCATGGATATGTAGATAAAATGATATAATACATAATAAACAACATGGACCCTAATTGGTTCAAAATAAAGAATTTTCTTAGAATTGTCCATCTTTCTTTTATAAAAAATACTATTTGGAGTATGACAACGATATCCGAGGCTATTACTAATATCAATAATAATGGAGTAGCTATATTTACAAGTAAAGGATCAATTGCCCACGCATAATTTATTAAACTTAATTTTAATCCAAAATAATAAAGTAAAACCCAGATATTTGATATTGTACTTAACAGTAAGATAAATATTGTATAAATTATCTTATGTACTGTTTTCATTCTTCTCCCAATTTTTATTATTTAGTTTTTAATTTCCTATATTTTTCTAATTATTCTTAAATATTTTCCCCCTACTTTCTTAAGAAATCTTGAGAAAGATAATATTTTTCTTTTCTTTACTTTTCTCTTATCTTTTCTCACCACATAATTTTTTATTAGAAATTTATACTATTATTTGGATTGTATTTTATTTTCTATTTCAAATATTTAATACTAATTTAATTTTAATTCGTATTAATGAACACTCAATAATTCTTTTAATATCTAACTTTTAATATCTTTACTTGAAATTTAGAGTTAAAACAAATCAAACTATAATATTATAGAATGAATTGGATAAAGTAGAACTAAAGTTTATAGGAATTTGAAAAATAATTTTTAAACAATAATTAATATAGAAAAATTATGTCATTTCCCAAATATAAAAGTCTAATAATTTTGTTTTTATTCAGTTATCTATTTTTGGGAGTATGTTTAATAAGTTTCTCAGATTCAATGCATTATAATTCTAATCTATGTATTACTAGTGATGATTCAGACTCTGCAGAGTGTTCAGAATCAGGCGTTATTATTAATACATTTCCTGTAGATCTTGATTTATTATTTTGGGCTGATAATTTGAGTATGCGGAATTACAAGTTGAATTTAATTGGTAATGATAGTAGTAGTTTTTGGATGCTATCTCCGTGGGGTGCGCATTTTATAAGTTCGCATATTGAAGGTGTTGATCACTGGTATTGTTTTACTCCAGAGAGGCCTCTTGCTGTTAGAATTCCCCATGATGGGACTCTTTATAAGTATAGTATAGAAAATGAATCTATTAGACATGTGAATGGTACTGAGGTAGTGGCAGATGCTAAAATTACTATTAATATAGGTAGCTCCTGTTATATAAGCCTTGGGCATGTCTGTGTGTTAAAAAGTCTATCCGACTATTTAAAATCGCATTTTACATATCAATTCAAGGAAGGAGAGATAATCGGATATACAAGGCCGAATGATGGTCCTGTTAGTCTTTCAGATTCGCCTCAGCTCGACTTCTGGTATATCAAAAATATAATGGCTTTTAGTGGTGAAAATCCGCTTTGTCCCTACTGTTTTCTAAGCGATTCTCTCAAGACTAAAGTTAAGAGTCTATACGATTTACAATATGAACGTGCTAAGATAGAAGGCACTTATCCCGAAGCTAAAATGTGTAATCCACATAAGGTTGATATTGTAAATACTTTCTGGGGCTCCTGGTTATATCTGGATGGGCCCTATAATAATTATATCACT
>CAZYEE010000380.1:0-3402 GCA_964646355.1 uncultured archaeon
AAGATGTTAAACCTGGAGATAAAATCTTAATTTCAGATGGAATAATTGAATTAGAAGTCAATAAGATTAAAGATAATAATATCATTACTTCCGTAATTCAAGGAGGATTGCTTAAAGAAAAAAAGGGTCTAAATGTACCCATTAAATTAGATATACCTACCATTACTCAAAAAGATTATAATGATATAATTTTTGGAATTCAGCAGAATATGGATTACATAGCCTTATCATTTGTGCGTTCACCATCTGATATAATTGAATTGAGAAAGATTATTGAAAAAAACAAAAAAAGTCATGAGGATGGCAATACTCCAGGTATCGTGGCGAAGATTGAGAGACCAGAAGCTCTCAATGAGATTGAGAAAATTATTGAATTATCTGATGCAATTATGGTAGCAAGAGGAGATCTTGGAATTGAATTACCACTTGAAAAAATTCCGAAAATCCAACATAATATTATAAAGTATTGTTTAAAATTATCAAAACCAGTAATTATTGCAACGCAATTACTTTATTCAATGGTAAATACAGCTAGACCAACTCGTGCTGAGGTTGCGGATGTATATAATTCAGTTTTAGGTGGAGCAGACTGTCTTATGCTTTCTGATGAGACAGCTTCTGGAAAGTATCCTATCAAATCTATAGAAATTTTTAATAAAATAATTATAGAAGCTGAAAAAGATTTGATTCCAATCCAACTATTCTTTAGATCGGAGAAGCATGAATCTTTTGATCCAGCCCATGCAGTCGCTAATGCTGCATGTGAATTAGCAAATGATTTAAAAGCTAAGGCTATTGTTTCATTCACAAAATCTGGATTCACTGCATTACTGATTTCAAAAAATCGGCCAAACGCAAACATCATCGGAATTACACCAAATAAATCGGTGCTTGGTAAATTAGCCTTATTTTGGGGAGTTATAGCAAAATATTATCCAAATATAAAGACTACAGATGAAATTATTAATATCTCTGAAAAATGTGTATTAGATGAGGGACTCGCTAAAAAAGGAGATATAATAATTATTACAGCTGGAATACCATTCGGTTTTTCAGGCATCACTAATCTAATTAAAGTACATAAAATAGATTCACATAATTAATTTTAAATCTAAGCCAAACATAAATAATTTTATTTCTTTTACATATTTTTATAATTGAATTGATTAAATCCATAAGAATGTAATAATAATTTAGAATTTTTCTACCTTAATTGGAATAATTAATTTAGAATATTATTTAATTAGGATAATCTTTATTTTTTTGTTATTATCAAAAATACTAATAAATTTTAGATTAGTTTAAAATTATAATATAGAAATTATGACTTTCTCATCAAATAATTGAAATTGAAATTAATATTGAGATTGAAATTAAGATTGAAATTGAAATTTTAATTATTTGTGATTAAAATGTGCGATACTATAATAGTTTTAGGGAATAGTACTGAGGACGGATCAACTATATTTGCAAAAAATAGTGATCGAGAACCTAATGAAGCTCAAGGAATTGTTTACTATAGAAGATGTGAATATAAAAAAGGAGCCACCGTAAAATGCACATATATTGAGATTCCGCAAGTTTCTGTAACATATGATGTGCTTTTATCGGTTCCATACTGGATCTGGGGAGCTGAAATGGGAGCAAATGAATGGGGTGTTTGTATTGGTAATGAAGCGGTTTTTTCTAAATTACCCTACAAAGAAAAAGGTTTACTTGGAATGGATTTGCTGAGACTTGCACTCGAACGCTCTAAAACTGCAGAAGAAGCTCTCAATACCATTACCTCACTTTTAGAAGAATATGGACAGGGTGGCTCTGCAAGTGTAAAAGATCCTAGTTATATTTATCATAACTCCTTTATAATTGCAGATCCAAAAGAGGCTTGGGTTCTCGAAACAGCTGACAAACTTTGGGTTGCTGAAAAAGTTAAGGATATTAGAACGATTTCTAATGGCTATACAATTAAAAAATGGGATAAAGCATCACCCAATATTATTGAATATGCAGTAGAAAATGGGTTATGTGAATCTAAAGATGATTTTGATTTTGTTAAATGTTTCTCGGATCCTGTTCCAAGAGCGGCTTCAAATTGTGAAGAGCGGCAGAAAATTACTACCGACTATCTCCTAGATAATAAAGGTAACATTAATGTAGAAATGGTAATGAATTTATTAAGATCACATGGTAAATTTGATAATAAGAATAGTTTTGATCCATCTAAATCGGGAATGCAAATATGTATGCATTATTCTGCTAAAGCATTATCCCAAACTGCTAATTCTATGGTCTCACATCTCTCAGATCTTCACACTCATTGGTTCACCTGCACATCCGCACCTTGTATTAGTCTATTTAAACCATTTTATATAATGTATGATGCAATTCCAGAATCTTATAAAGTCCCAGGTGCGAAATACGACAAAAATTCTCTATGGTGGAGGCATGAAAAATTACATCGTGAAGTTTTAAAAGATTATAATACAAGGGCCCCAATTGTCAAAGATTATTATAAAAAAGCAGAAAAAGAATTTTTAGAGAAAGCTTATGAACTCTTAAAAGAATTTAAAAACATCTCCAATGCACGGGAAAGGCGGGACATGATGGAAGATCCTCAATATTATAATGGCTTGAAAAATTTAACAACTAGTGCACTCGATAAACAATACAAACTACTTGAAGAATTGATACCAAAAGTGTCAAAAACGGAACCTGTAAACAAAGTATCAAAAGTGTATTTGAAAAAATGGCAAAAATTATCTCATGAAGTAGATTTAAAACTGTAAATAATTTTATCAAGTATTATTCGGAATCATTTTTTTATAAAAATCGAGCTTTTTTATATAATGGTGTATATGACTTACAATATTTTATCTCTAATTTTTTTAATGGGTAATTACCGCTTAATAGAATATTATCACAATTAGGATCGATCTTCACGAGAATTTTTGCTTATTTATAATTTGTCAAATTATTTATCATTTATTTCTTAATTTTTAAAAATTATTAGTAAAGAAATTAGAAAAATCATAACAATTCTGATGTTGTTTTTTTAAGAATTACTAAAATAATCCCAAAAATAGCAATTATATTTATATCAAAATTATTTACTAATAAAAATATGGAAGAATTAGAAAATAAAGTTGTTAATTTCTTAAAAATTCTAGCGCACCCAATTCGATTGCGATTAATAGAAACTTTAAAAGGAACTGAGAAAAGTGTTAATGAGATTCAAGAAGAGTTGGGAGAAAAACAATCAACAATCTCTCAGCATCTTAAGACGCTTGCCAGTATTAATGTAGTAACATATCGGAAAGAGGGTCAAAAAAGTATTTATAAAATCAAGAACCAAGATATTTTTAATATTTTCTTCGACCATATTCTGATTCTAATTTACTAATT
>CAZYEE010000381.1:0-3395 GCA_964646355.1 uncultured archaeon
TTGTTCTAATCAATTATGGAAATTATGGAAATTCCGGAAATTAATTTATTTTATGTTCCAATACAATCCTTAATATTATGCTGTATTCTCACTTATCTTCTTTTGAATATTTTGTTAATAGTTCGTTTGCCCTATCCACTAATTTGGGGTCGTATCTGAAACCCGGTTTTGAAGTATCTATGGGTAATAGTTCATCTTTGCTAATTAGTTTCAATATCTCAACGCTGTTAGGATCTTTTTCGTCAAACTCACCTATGATATTATTAAATATAGAGCCATAAATTTTTAAATTTAAATCCTTGAAAATAGAATAATTAATACCCGAGGCGTTAAACAGGACCATTTTCAAACGAAGCTTGCTATCACCGAGTTTTTGGTATGGTCTGTAAAGGATAGAAATGGTACCACACTCAAAACCGCAGTAAAGGAAATTCTCATCAATTGTTAGACAATATGAAGGATAAAAATTATCTTCAAATGATGCTACTTGAGCAAACGAACTTTTATCCCAAATTCTGATAGTTTTGTCTAAAGATGAGGAATATACAAAATGATCGTCCACCACTACATTTAAAATGGATTTGGAATGACCTTCAAGGACCGCTATCTCTTTAAACGACTTTTTGTCCCAGACCCGCACTGTTTTATCATCAGACCCCGAATAAATGTAATAGTCGTCTATTGCAATTGACCTGACTGAATCAGAGTGCCCCTCAAGGACCGCTACCTCTTTGAATGATTTTTTATCCCAGACTCGGACTGTCTTATCATTAGAACCCGAATAAATGTAATGTTCATCTACAACTATTGACCTAACTGAATAGGAATGCCCCTCAAGGACCGCTATCTCTTTGAACGATTTTTTGTCCCAGACCCGTACTGTCCTATCTGATGAACTAGAATAAATGTAATGCCCGTCTACTACTATTGACAGAATCAATGAGGAATGACCTTTAAGAACCGCTATCTCTTTAAACGATTTTTTGTCCCAGACCCGCACTGTCTTATCAAAAGAGCCTGAATAAATGTAATGTTCATCTACAACTATTGACCTAACTGAATCGGAATGCCCTTCAAGGACCGCTACCTCTTCGAACGATTTTTTGTCCCAGACCCTTATCTTCTTATCTTTAGAGCTTGAATAAATATAAAAATCATCGACTGCGATTGCAAAAAAAGTGGTGGATTTGCCTTGAATTTTAGCGATTTCTGTGTTCGATTTTATATTCCAGGCCTGTTCTTTTTTATTAGAAGAACCCGAATAATTATGTTGTTCATTTACAGCCATTTTATATTCTAAGGAGGGTTCCTCTTGTAATACAACTATTTCTTCCAATTTCTTTTTGTCCCAGACCCGTATCGTGCCATCGTTAGATACTGAATAGAGATAAAACATGTCAGTTGCTAAGCCATTAATATATCCAGAATGCCCTATAAGGATAGCTATTTCATCAAATAAAGATTTTTTAATAAATAAGCTTTTGTCCCAAACTCGAATTGTTTTATCTTTTGAAACTGAATAAATTCGACCATGGTAACCATAATAATCTATTGCCAGTCCCATGACTTGATCGGAATGTCCAATGTAGATACAGCTTCTTTTGAATGATTTTTTAGCCCAGCGCAATATCGTCTTATCTGACGAGCCCGAATA
Organism: uncultured archaeon; assembly: GCA_964646355.1. Classification (GTDB taxonomy): domain Archaea; phylum Asgardarchaeota; class Lokiarchaeia; order Helarchaeales; family HEL-GB-B; genus HEL-GB-B. Next base: position 1,655 of record CAZYEE010000381.1, read on the forward strand.
AATGTAATATTGATCTAGTGCTATTGAATTGACTGCATCCTGATGACCTTCAAGGACCGCTATTTCTTTGAATGATTTTTTATCCCAGACTCGAACTGTTCTATCGGCGGAGCCCGAATAAATATGATGGTTGTCTACTGCTATTGACAGGACAGCATCTTGGTGTCCTTCAAGGATCGCTATTTTTTTGAATGATTTTTTATCCCAGACTCGGATCGTCCTATCATAGGAGCCCGAATAAATGTAATGTTTATCTGTTGTTATTGATGAAACATGGTAAGAATGACCCTCAAGGACCGCTATTTCTTTGAACGATTTTTTATCCCAGACTCGAATTGTTCTATCGGCGGAGCCCGAATAAATGTAATATTTATCCGTTGCCAGTGCTATGACTGGCTTGGAATGTCCTTCAAGGACCGCTATCTTTTTAAACGATTCTTTGTCCCAGATCCTTATCTTCTTGTCCATAGAGCCCGAATAAATATAAGAATCATCAACTGCAATTGTAAAAATCGGGTTGAACTTACGCTGAGTTTTAACGGTTTCAATGAATGATTTTTTTTCAAAGATATGTATTGTTCGGTCGGATGAACCCGCATAAATATATTTCTCATCTACGGTTAATACAGTTAGTGGGGATGAATTTACATGTAATACATCCACTTCTTTGAACGAGTTTTTGTCCCAGATCCGTATTGTGCCATCGTTAGAAACTGAATATAGATAGTACTCGTCAGTTGCTAATCTATTTATATATTTATTATGTCCTTTTAGGACTGCTATTTCTTTAAATGAGTCTTTGTCCCAGACCCGAATTGTTTTATCGGCGGAACCTGAATATATGTAATAATCATCTATTACAATTGAAAGGATTGATTTGGAGTGCCATTTAAAGGTTGAAATCTTTACGAACAATTTTTTATCCCAGATTTGTACCGTTCCATCGTCAAAACCCGAATAAATGTAATGGTCGTCTACTGCTATTTCAATGACTGAATCCCAATGCCCTTCAAGGACCACTATCTCTTTGAACGATTTTTTATCCCATACTCGGATCGTTCCATCCTCAGAACCCGAATAAACATAATGGTCATCTACTGCTATTTCAGTGACCGAATCCCAATGCCCTTCGAGAACCGCTACCTCTTTAAACGATTTTTTATCCCATACTCGGATCGTTCCATCCCAAGAACCCGAATAAATGTAATGCTCGTCTATATCTATAGACATGATGGAAGATTGATGTCCTTTTAGAATAGCAATTCTATTAAAAGATTTTTTATCTAAGATATGAATAGTGCTGTCTTCATAACCTAAATAAATACGTTTCTCATCCACTGCTATAGTATAGATTATATCGTCATGTATTTGCAGTGCAACAATCTCTTTGAATGATTGTTTATCCCAGACCCGCAGTGTTTTGTCATTAGAAACGGAATAAAGATATTTATTGTCTGTCTTTAATTCCATAATATAATCGAAATGCCCATCTGGTATTGCAAGAACTTTCAATATTATTAAGCCCTCAAAATTTAATTGATTAAGTGTAATAATAAATTAATGAATAATTTTTTCAATAGTAACAAATTTTCCTATCCGGGTTATTAAAAATCTCTTAATAAATATATGGAATTTTTAGATATAATACTTATTAAATTATGGATCTTTAATTCAGAAATGTACCGATTAAATTAAAAAATCTTTTGTCTGTTATTTTTATTATAATTATTTCTATTTCTAC
>CAZYEE010000382.1:0-3380 GCA_964646355.1 uncultured archaeon
ATAACTATCGAAAAGATTGCAATTATTGATGATGAAAAATGTATGGGTTGCGGATTGTGCGCTTACAAATGCCCGGAAAATGCAATCACAATGAAACGAATTATAAGAGAAAGAATACCCGGTGCTGAGTTATAGAATAAATTGAGTACTTTATCATATTCAAATCTAAAAATATCAAATCAGATTTAATATAATCTATAAGAATAAATTTATCTCAAGATAAGTCCCCAAAATAAACACTATTAATCAACAAAATATCTAAATAAAAAAATAGAATAGATTACGTTAAGAAAAATTTTCATATCTTTATGTTAATTATTTGGATTTTCTAATACCTAATAGAATGAATATTGGTGCTAGAATCCAAATAATATGTCCTATTGGCCCCGTAATATATGCTATACCTTCTGTACCCACTAGACCAACAACTACAAAGAATAGAACCCCTAACGCAATAAAAGTAGCTCCCATAATGAAATAAAATATTCTACGTTTCTCCTTTTTTTCAGAGGTTTTTCGATAAATAATGGCTAATTCATAAATCCCGAGGAAGTAAATGACAATTTGAGCTACAATCATTATTGCTGAAGGAATACTGAACTGGGTATGAACTGTTTCTGGAACTTTATTTATTTCTTTTATGATTTGGTCAAATATTGCAGTTAATACACTCATTACTATATATCCAGCACCCAATAAAATCAGTGTATTACGCTCCTTCGCTTTTGCTTCACCATATCTTATAATAATACTCGCGTACAGAAATCCAAATGCGATTATTGCCCCCGCAAAAACCGCGATATCTCGGAGAACATTCGCTATTATCGGTATTGTAGCTATTCCATATTTTGTAGTTACATTACCAAAACTCCCCGTCTCAATATGTCCAATTGGAAAAAGAATTGCATCAAGAATTATATATGCTGCCCATCCAAGAAACGAAATAAAATAGGTTCTATTTAAAATGTATTCTTTGTTCTTTCTATAAATTGAATATCCACAGTAAAAGTAGATAATTACTTCAATTACCTTGAATATTATCATGTATAAATCTTGATTTAAATCTGCCATACAATCTCATCCTATAATTTAATCATTGCTTATAATATCGTTATCATAATTTTTTATGTCTTCATATTAAAAAAGAATTTTCTTCTTACAATGAGCTTCTGTTTAGTTTGTATTGTTTTTATAAATTAGTTATCAAAAATATTTGTATATTTAATTTTCTATTTTTGTGAGTAATATTTTACAATAATTTTTCTTTAAAAATTATTTTGTCTATCGATTTTTTCAGTATTTTATCTTTATTGATCTAATATTTACTATCTAAAATTATTATAATTTTTTTAAAAAAATTTTGATTCATTTCTTAATGATATTCTTGAATTTTATGGATAAAATGAGCCAGATTCTATAAATTTTATGATTTTCATTTGTATATACATTTTTCTGGCTCCTTATTTATTTATATTTAAATTATAAATTTGATTTTATCCTATAATTTCAACTTTATCCTATTATTTATTTTTATTCTATTTTTACTCATCTTTTGAACATATAGCATAATGATTATTGAAACAGGATAGCTAATTATCGAAAATATTGTCAAGATTATTGGGCCATGATTATCTATATCTATATGTGGATTCTCTTCAATTATTGGCATTATTACGAAGATTTCAGTATCACTACCGCCTAATTGATTAATAATATCTCGCCATGTAATGTAAACATAGCCGGAATAATCTATTGCAATGTCCGGTTGAGTGCTTGTATTATTATTAATTATTCCTGGAACCTCTGAAATTATATAGACCGAGGACCAATCAGTTCTATTATACCATGTAAACATAATTTCAGTATCATTACCCCATGTGCCGTCTGTATAATCTACCCACGCTATAAATATATTATTATTATATATACTAATTGAAGGAAGTGCGCTGGTGTCATTGTTCCAACGTGATGAATTATCTGAAATTATCTGAAAATTCGACCAGCTATTGTTTTTATAATAACATCTTAACATAATCTCACTATCGGTACCCCATATTCCAGCTGTTTTATCTTCCCATACAAAATATACATTTGAATTAAAATCGACTGCCAGTTTAGGATTCATACTTATACCCGAATTCCAATTTGTTAAATTATCTGATACAAGAATAGGGTCATGCCATTCTAAATTTTTGTCAAAAAATGCATAAAATATCTCAGAATCTGATCCCCATAGACCATCAGTTCCATCTTCCCAAACAACATGAAGCACACCTGTTTTATCTGCTACTATAAATGGATAATTACTATTGCCGTTATTCCAATGTGAAGAATTATCTGATATTACCATAAAATCTCCCCAATTTATCCCGTCTAACGACCTTCTATAAAATACTTCAGAATCAGTGCCCCATGAACCGGCTGTGTATTCCTCCCAAACTACACTAACTATTCCATCACCATCAACCGCTATGCTAGGATGTTTACTTGCTCCTGTATTCCATTTACTTTCGTTATCTGAAATGATAATCACATCAGACCAACCATTATCTGGAGTAAATTTTCGATACATTATCTCAGAATCCCCTTGATCATAACTCCAGGGTCCTATACTCCAATCTTCCCAGACAATATAAACAGATCCCAACTCGTCCACTGCGATATCTGGGTATAAACTATTCCCATCATTCCAATTACTACTATTATCCGAGATGATAATAGGATTAGTCCATTTGTTTAATGTATGTATATATTCAGAATACATTATTTCAGAATCTGTTCCCCAGACATTAGTATTGTCCTCCCAGACAACATGGATATTGTGATCTTTATCAATAGCAATATGGGGAAATGAGCTGCTATCATTATTCCAAAAACTCTCATTTTCTGAAACCATAAATAAGGAATATTGCGTAATACCCATTATATCATCATTTAACATAAAATTTATGGGTGAGCTCGATTTTTTTATTTTTATATCAATGGATTGGTTTGTATAATAAATTGAATTCGTAAATATGAACTGAATATATGAAAAATTGACTAATAAAATTATGAGAATCAACCACTTTTTCATTTGTAATACCTATTTTCGTTATTGAATTTATTTATTGCTTTTTCCTATTAAATTTTTCCTTTTTCTATTATTATAATACTCGCAAATAATAAAAGGAATTATTATACTTAAGATCGTTTTTCAAAATATTTTAAATAAACGATTATAATACAAATAATTTAAGTAGTATAATAGAAATGCTAATCAACTATAATTTAATACAATAAATTGCATAACATGTGTAAAATATGAGTCAAATATAGTTAAAAATTTATTTATATTCTTTTTTTCACACATTTAAATTTGTGATAAAAAAGATTTCTAT
>CAZYEE010000383.1:0-3353 GCA_964646355.1 uncultured archaeon
TATATAATACTTAGATGTTTAATAAATTTTATTTTGAAAACAAACTATTTTATAAAATTATATTCAATGATTTTTTTTCATGGACGATCAATTAATCATATTTAGACAAGTTTTATCATAAATTTGCAAAATATAATCCAAAAATTTTAAATTAAAAAAAAAATGAAATAAATACAGAATTAATTTTATAATAAAAAATAAGTGATGAACAAGAAATAAATACAGAATTAATTTTATAATAAAAAATAAGTGATGAACAATGAATAACGATAATATAGAACTTATCAGTCAGTATTGGTGGCTTTTTGGACGGAATGTCGGAGGAGAGACGCGTATTAATATTATAAATCTTTTGATGGAAAGACCATATAATGCAAATCAACTATCTAATAAGCTCAATATGTCATACAGAAATATTAAACATCATTTAAAATTATTAAAAGAAAGTGGAATCGTAATGGAAAATTCAGATCAAAAATATGGAAAAGTATTTATATTAAATTCAGATTTTGATAAAAAAATTTTTGATGAAATTATTAAAAAAAGAAAAACAGAATCTTGAATTAGAAAAAGATACTAAATACAGATTTTATCATTCTTTTAATTAGATAGATAATTTTAAATCGAATTTTTAATTTGGATTAACTAAATAATATAAAAAATTTTTTATTTTTTTTTAATTATTATTATAAGCTTAACCAATTAACAATATATAAAAATTATAAACGGTGGTTTTCTTACGACAGATATAAATGATAGCGACTTAAGTGAAAATTGTCCAAACTGTGGTGGTAAACTTGAAATATCAGAAATTGATATAGATAATTTGAAAAAGGCAGTAGCTATAAAAGTTGTCTGTTCTAATTGTGATTTTAAATATCCACCATTATTATTCCCGAAATTTGCCGAAATACCACATTTATTATGGAAAGAATTGTATAGAATTTCAAAAGATTTCAAAGCAAAAGAATTCTACTTATAAAATATGAATTAATCAAATTAATTTAACCAAAATTCGAATTTTAATTTTAAAGAAAATTCTTTCCAATTAAATTAAGTAAAAAAATAATTATAGTTTATTATTCTGATTCTTTAGGTATTAGCGTTGCTTTTATTCTCATGCGGGGCGCACCAAGTGCTTTACACTCAACTTCTTCAATTTTCATGGTATACGGAAGATTCTTCATATCAAGCATATAATTTCCAACTGATTCAATCATTCCGATTAATAAACATGCATATCCAGTCTTTCCAAAGATTTTTTCCATGTCTTCTTTTGAAAGATCCAATTCATCACTATAATATCCCTGGCATAAAGGACAATTATCGATATACATATCAAGATAATCAGATTCTTCAAGATTTTCTTCATTAATTACTTCATATTTCATAGTTGTACCAAATACAGTATACCAGAGCATTCGGATATATTTAAGTATCTCGCTACCTGATCCGGGACTAACAAATTTGAAAATCGTGGGATGCCTTTTTGCGCTATCTAGAGATGCCTCTCCACCGATTTTTTTCATTATTTTAGGTACATTATCAATTTCGGTATGATTTTTTAGTTGTTTTGCCATTTCTCTATATAGGAAATGAAAGAATAATGAATTGATATCAATTCCAAACTGGCGTGCTATTCTTGCAATTATCCAATCTAAACTCATTTATTAACTCACATCCATTACATTATTTTATACACATTTTGGCAGTATGGTTTCTCCTGAAATATTTTACTAGCAGTTACCTTCCCTTGCAATTTTGGTACTTTTTTTTCATTACCAGTCTCTGGATCAACATAACTTTTATTGGACATTAAATTAAAAAACTCTTCAATAAAACCCACAATTATTTCGCAGCCTGCTAAATCAGCGTCCCTTGGATATTTACAAAATGGGCAACCCCTATTAACTACGACAATATAACCATCTTTTTCTCTAACTTTAGCCGATGATTTGAATACTACTCGATAAATTTCGCGCATCATTTTCAAAGGCTCAGTATTCTCAGGTTCCCAATAATTTTTGAAAGATTTTGCGATATTTCTGCCCATTTCATGCAGTATATCCCTGGTCTCATCTGTACTTTTTCCTAATTCATTTCTAAAAAATGAAATGAAGCTATATATTCCGTTTCTAATTTGATTAACTTTAGCTTTTTTATTGAAAAGCTCAATTCTCTCTTGGTTCTTCATCCTAACTTGATCCCGCATTCTTTTTTATTTTTATATAATTTCTTTTTTTAATTATTTTGAGTAAAATACAAATTTTTAATATTTTTTTAGAATCCAAATTTGAATGTTTTTGACATTTTAATGATCTTGAAATTCTATATTTATATTTTGAGTATTTATCTGGCAAAATAATATTTTTTCTGTATAAAAATATATGAATATTATATAAATTAAAAATTTAAAGTTTAATAACATTTTCGAATGGATTTAAATGTATTTGAATTAAAATAAGCTATTAATTTCTTAGTAAGCTATGATTTTTAATATTATTATTATTTATATTTCAAAAAATTCTCACATATACAAAAAAAGTTTGATAATGCAATTCGAAATAGTGTAAAAAAATCATTTCCAATAATATTTTTATTTTAATAAATCATTTTAGGAGTGTTCAATTAATTAGTTAGAATCTTGGGAGTTAAATAGTATATATAAATTTTTTTAAAAGTTTATAAAGTATGAAAGATGAATAATGAACATTTATCAAAAAGGAACATTGAAAAAGAAAATTTCAACAAATAGGGTTGTGTAATGAACAAAACAAATAGAAAAAAAGATACAAGGAAAAATATAAAAATAAAAATAAAGAAATAATAAAGTACGGGAAAATTTAGAAAAATGCTAAATTTAAAAAAAATACATTAATAACTAATATAAAAATATCCAAGTAAACAAAACATAGTAGGACAAAATTTCTATATATATACAGCGACCCGCTCAGAAATTTGGTGTTTATTATGATAAATAACATTTTTATAATATTAAATTAATAATGGAGTAATAAAAACAAATGGAAAATAAAAAAAATATTTTAAATTTTTTAAAAACAGGTATATTTATCATTTTAAATAATGATGAAAAAAAAATTGTATATCCTAATGAATACGCATCCGAAATTACTGGTTATTCTAAAAATGAGCTTATTAATATGAGTTTGAAAGAACTATTTAAAGATCCTAAACAATTTGACGAAATAAATAAGAAAATAGAAAAAAAAATTTATCCTCAAGATATGTATATATCATTCACAACAAAAAATAAAGAAATTAAATATATTATTTCTACTTTTAATGAATTAGAAGGAATATCAAACAATGATAGTTTAATTTTAAATATTTTT
>CAZYEE010000384.1:0-3348 GCA_964646355.1 uncultured archaeon
ATATGAATTTATTATTTTTATGTTGGTTGGACTTTTATGATTCCCTCTCTTCTTTCAACATCGGACTTTAAATACTCTATTCTCATATAATTAATAATTGAAGTTAGATTGTAGACTCAAAATCATTCTATAAACAAAAAATTTTAGAAACTATCACCAAATAAAATAATCTAAAATAAAATTCATAAATATGAAAATCTTATAAAACGCATATTTTTTATGAAATAAAAAATAAAAGTAATGAAAAATGTTGGAACTAACATTTGAACGGATTTTAATTCTTTTAATTACATTGGCATTTGTTTGCGCTATCGGAATTCCATTAATAATTCAAGCTATCAATGCAATTAAGGATTTTTTGGGGACTTCAATTCTGGAATTGATATTAATGGAATCAAGGATGATACTAATCTAAAATATTTATATGGTCTATTCATATAGTCCAATTATATGTTCCTTTTATATAGTCCAATTATATGTTCTTTTTATATAGTCCTTAATTTTTTACCGAAAAGATAGGAAAATACTAACCTTGCGGTATTTCTGCCGCTGTTCACTGCTTGTTCAAGTCCGACGCCACCACCACCCGGATATACATTCGCATCACACCCAACGAAAAATAGACCCGGTATTGGTGATCTTGGGTTTGGTTTATTATAGCCTACTTGTTCTGGGATTTGAGCTAGTCCAACAGCTTCTCCGCCAACTCCTGGGAGTATATCAGTAACTATTCCTCTTCCAGATACTTCTGAAATTGATTTAGGATCTGCTTTATCTACGTGTTCAATATGTTGAGAGATTGTAGGAAAGCTTTTGAACAGATTATCTTCAATTTTATCAAATAAAATATCCCATTGTTTTCTGGACGGATTTGGTGGGGCTATTGCGGTTGCCAGAACAGCTTGCTCTCCTTGAGGAGATAATGAAGGATCAAAATTCGATGGAATAGAAGTGAAAACTGGTAAATTAATTGGTTCCATTAATTCTTCAAAAGTCATTTTACCAATAGTATTCCAATCAAATCTAACATTATGGTTAGCACCATAAACTAAAATAGAACCATATTTTTTATTAATTACTTTTTCATTCAGAAAATATCTTATTCTCACTCCCGAAAATGATGGCACTAACTCTTTCACATAAGATATATATTCTTTGGAAAAATGTTGAGGCCCTACTAATTTTAAGACGGTTGGTTGAATCCCCACATTTGAGATGATTGCGTCTGCTTTATAAATATCACCATCTTTTGTCTGAATACCAACTGCTCTTCCATCCTCAATTAATATTTTTTCAACTGCAACTCCTGTTTTTACTACTGATCCATTTTGTTCTATCGTTTGTGCCATCAATTCCGGAATGTAGCCAATACCTCCACTACAATATCCCGCAGCCTTGGCATTTAAAATTCTTGTAAAGTATCTCGCATATTCACCCGCAGAGGAATATTTTGCAGGGTTTACAAACATCATACCACACCATAAAGTTAAGAAATCCTTGAAAGTCACTGGAATATCTGGAAATTGCTGCGCTATCCATTCTTCTACCGTTAAATTATATATCTGATCAAATTGATGTTCTTGCATATTCATTAAAAATGTAAATGCATCAATAATTTGCTGAAATTCTTTATTATCTTTTACCTGCATCCACTCAACGAGTCGCATAATTGTACCAAAATCCATTTTAGTCTTAATTTCAACAGGACGCTCATCATAAATAAATAATGAACCCACCCTTGTTTGAAGGAATTTTATTCTATCATAAACACCGAGCTCTCTTAAAACTGCACCTATTTCACCAGCTCCACCCATACATAAGAGATGTGAAAAAAAATCAATTTTATGTCCGTGAATTTTTTGTGTAAATGCCCTACCACCAAAAAATTTATTTTTTTCAATAAGTAATGTTTTAATTCCTTTATTTGCTAAAATCGATGCACATGCTGCACCACCAAATCCAGCACCAATCACTATCGCACCATAATAGTCTGAATCTACATTGCCCATTTTAACAGCCTCAGTATCATAATTTTTTGCTAAAAAATATTACAATTCATTTTAAAAATTTATCAACACGCCCCAATATTTTTATTAAATGGTTTCCATAAACTAGCAGTATATAAATTAATTCGAAAATATTAAATATATCTAATTTTATTATGAAAATTGGAAAGACATTACTTAAGTATGTTTATTTTAAATAATTTTTAATATCAAATTTATTCTTCATGTTTTTATTCATTTGTAAAGTAGTAGAAAATTTTTCAAAAAAGATTTTAAAATAATTTGTATAAAATTAACTTTATAAAATAAATTGAGGATAAAAATAGATTTTTATCAACAATTTTAGTTTGAAAAATAAATAATTACCGGAATTATTATTGACCATAAATTATATGTGTGGATGTGATTGGTTAGCAAAGCAGAAAAATCGGAACATAAGAAGCAAGAATGGGATTGTTGTGAAAATCCTAATGTACAAGAATATAGAGGTATATTAGTTTGTACTAACTGTGGTATTGTACATGGGCAAGTATTAGAAGGTGCACCGCGAAGAGCGTTCACAGCTGAAGAAATTCAAGATAGAAGACAAACTGAACCCGTATATGGTGTAAGCGGCTCTAGAACTGTAATTCCAAAATTTGACAAGGATGTTTCAATTGATAAAAAACAAAAATATTATCGTCTATCTAAAATTCAACGGTCAACCACAAGTACTTTTGAACGCAATATGTCTATTGCTCAACCAAAATTATTAAGCTATGCAGCAGCACTCGGACTTCCTAAAAGCGTTACAGAAGAAGCACTCAGAATATATCGAGAAGTTGTAAACAAGAAATTAACAATGGGTAGGTCTATTAATAACTTGGTAGCAGGAAGTATTTATGCCGCAATTAGATTAAACGATTTACCCAGAACTGTCGAAGAAATATCCATGGTCACTCAAATACCCGAAAAATCAATCACTAAAGCCTATAGACTTATTGTCTCCAATTTGGAACTGTTATTAACATCTACCTCAATTGTAAAATATATTAGCAGATTTGGAGATGAATTAGAACTATCAACACCCGTTCAGATTCAAGCCAGTGAATTGATTAACAAAGCCAAAGAAAATGGACTTCAGACCATTGGTAAAGATCCCAAAGGTTTAGCAGCAGCTGCACTATATATCGCAGCTAGAGAATCTGGAGAACCTAAATCTCAATCTTTAATAGCAAAAGTTTGCGGAGTTTCTGAAGTCACACTCCGAAATAGAGCAAAAGAAATTAAAAAATTTGCAGAAAAAGGTAGGAAATAATCAAATATATTATAGATAAATATCCAAATCTAAATGAAAATAAAA
>CAZYEE010000385.1:0-3342 GCA_964646355.1 uncultured archaeon
TTTTATTATTCTCATTAATTTCCTTTATTTCTTTACTTATAAATATTATTATATTTTGTCGATTGGCATGTTTTTTATCTAACATCAATATAAATTTTAGCTTAGACAATTAAAAAAATTGAATTTTTAAATTATATACATTTCATAATTGAATACTTTTTTTGAACAATTTCATTTGATAATTATCTTCAAACATAATATAACAATGTTAAAGGATATTAAAAATAAATTCTATTCAGAAAAAAGTGTTGTTTTATCAAATAATTTAAATATATTTTTATTAAATTATTACAATCATTAGTAATTAAAATAGTTCTAACTTGGAAATTTTGAAAAATAATTAAATATTAATTATGTAAGAATTTACTTACAGAATGTTATATTAAGCAATAATGAATAAAAGTTAAGGAAGGTTCTAAAATTAGACAGATTCAAATTACTGTTCCAACTGGAAAAATTAAAGATATTATTAATAAATTACTTGAATTAAAAGTTAAGGGTATTCATACAGTTCAAGGAGAACATGATAGTTTAATTATTTTTAGAATTCAAGATACTAAAGTTCCTGATATCATTGAATCACTAAATTCCTTGGGTGTAGGTAATACTTACGGAATTATTGATATTTTAGAAGTGAAAGCAACTTTACCACCACTTGAGATGCTATCCCGCAAAAAAGAGAGAATTTCATCAAAAATATCTGTCGAGGAAATTCATAAAGATATTTCAGATAACTCCGAATTTTCAATAGATTATATAATTTTTGTAATACTCTCTGCTTTTACTGCTGGATTCGGTCTAATTAGCAATAATGTTTTACTTGTAATGGCCTCTATGGTTCTTGCACCTCTTATGGGCCCAATTTTAGGTCTTAGTTTCGGGATTGTAATAAAAGACAAAATATTAATTAAAAAAGCGGTCTCTTCAGAAATTTTTGGTTTTTTGATCTCAGTAGTGTGTGGAATGCTTATTGGTCTACTTTATTATCCATTGAATTATTATTATCCAAAATTGTTTCCAATTCCAATTACATCTGATGAAATATTGAAAAGAGGATATATTACAGTGGTGGATTTCTTTATTGCTTTAATTATTGGAATTGCTACAGGATTCTCATTAACAGGTGGAAAGTTTTACTCAGCTCTCGTTGGAATTGCTGTAGGAGTGTCTTTAATGCCACCTATTGTAAATATTGGTATTACTTTAATTATAGGTGCATTCAGCATCAGTTTAAATAGCCTATTGATTTTCCTTATCAATATTGCATGTATTAATTTCACTGCAATTATAATTTTCAAAATTAAAAAGATTAAAAAACCTTCAAAAACATGGATTCGGTGGTGGAGACCTCCCAAACTACCTGGAAAAGTGCCGATTCCAGAAGAAAAGAAAAAAGAATCTGAATCAGAGACCGAGTCTGAAGAACCAAATGTGGAAAGTACTAAAAAGCCTCAAAAACGCCATTTTTTCAAAAAAGGATAACTTTTTAGATTTCTACTAAAGACAAAGCTAAAGTTAAAACTAACACTAAAACTAAAGCTAGAACTAAAGCTAAAACTAAAGCTAAAACTAAAATAAAAATAAAATGTAAAATTAGAAAATCAAATATAATTTTTTTAAAATTTTTAGAAATTTCTGGGTTTGCAAATTATTTCTTTCAGTCTTAGATCGAAAAAATGCGAAGTATCCGCTGCTTTTATTAGACATACTGTATCCGCACCATGTCCTGTTCCTGCAATTGCTAGAACCTCCTCGCCAAATTCAACAACTCCAGCATCTGTTGCCATTAATACAATTTCAAGTACAACTTTCATACCTTGACAAAAAATTACTCTTAAAGTATAAGCAATTAATTCTAGAGGATCCCACGTTTTTAATTTTGATCTAATACTCCGTGCTACTCCAGAAAGTGCATGCACACCAGTTATTATTTTTCCGTTTTTCTCTAAAATCGATTTATTAGATTCTTTTAATTCTTGTTCACCAGGTTTCATAAAACTATATGAATGGGTTACAAATATCAATTCAAAACCTTTCAAGATCTCTGTGGCTTTAACACCTGTTTCTCCGGTAGTTGTAGCGATTATTATTTTCTTGATTTTATTTTTTTCGGCATATTTTTTTGCACATTCTAAAGCAGCGATCGTATTTTCTGGACCGGCTTTTTTAAAATAAGTTATTTCAGACATTATTCTGTTAACACCTCACTTATATTGAATTTAAAAAAATTAATTTATCAATAATTATTTTATAAGACAATATCTTTTAAAAGCTTATTCAATTTCTCAAGATTATCATTTAAATTTTTAGATTTTAATAATATAAATCCATAATACTCATTATTAAATTTAAAAAGTGGAGTAATTAAATATTTCATTATTGAGTCCTTTTTAGTTTTTAAGATATTAAGTCGTTTTTTATCAGCTTTAAAATTTATCTTTTTAAAGAAAACATTTAGATCTTTTTTTATTTTGGGTGTTACATCATATCCATGAATTACTTGCATATACAAATCGTTATCAAGTAATTCTCTTAACCCTACATATGATGAGGTTAAACGCGGATTGATCTCCATTATATATGGCCTGTCTTTCAATACAAAATCTATTCCAACGTATCCATTTAATCCAGGAATATTTTCGATACATTTTTTTCCTATATCAAATATGTAGCTGGTATCAATATCAACATCCTTGAATGGAATATAACCTCCCTTATATTCACTTGTATCAGGTGGGGGCTTTATTTCTACCATTTGATAGTTAAGAGTCAATGGGTAGATCTTCTTTTTATGAATAAAGAAAGAAACACTTACATCAGTCCCTTTAATATATTCTTGGATGATAAACTCATTTAATGAAGTAGATGTTTTTAAATTATTGATACTGTTTTTTATATCTGATTTTTCTCTTATTAAATTGATTCCCTCTCCACCTACTCCATCAACCGGTTTAAAGACTACGGGATAACTCAAATCTTTACATAATACATCTATATTTGACACCGATTCATCAATATTTACTTTGTGAGTTTTCGGGATATAATCCTTTAGGTTTTTCATATAGTTATAGGTCTGAAATTTATCAGTTGTTATTTCAATTGATTTAGAATCACTTCCTAGATTAATTGAATTTGTAGTTTCGGCTATTTCAGTTAAATTTTTTAAAATATTATCAAATTCAGGGGCAGTAATTAAGTAGTAATCGGAGTTGTTAACAATATCATAAATTATTTTATGGAAGTCCATACCTTTTTTTATAATATTTATTGAAACATTCTTAAAATAATCATTATAAATGCTCAGACGCTCATCTAACAATATTTTAATATTTATATCAGAAT
>CAZYEE010000386.1:0-3331 GCA_964646355.1 uncultured archaeon
AAAATATAATCTATTTAATAAAATGTAGATCTATATGTATTGAACATAATATCGATTAAAATTAAATATTAAGATCAAAATTAAATTAAATATTTTATAATAAATAGTATATCTTTTATAAAAATTCACATTTCTAAAATATTTCATAATAATCATTTAAATTAGGGAATTAAACCTAACTTTTATAGATAGTTTATTATAATAATTTTTCATTAATATAAAAAACGTATAATTTATGAAATATGATATTCTTTTTAATAAAATATAAAATAAATTTTAATTTCTAAAAATAAACCGAGTTTGTTGCGTGAAAGATATGTATTTCCTAAGTTTATTGAAAGTTCAAGCTGGGAAACAAGAACAATGTCTGGAATTACTTAAAAAATTCAGAGAAAAACCTCCTGAAGGGATTAAAATCAATGATATAATGTTCTGTTTAGGAAAATATGATCTAATTATTATTGGTGAAGCCGATGAAGTTAAGACACTGGAGCTGAGCGCCAGACTTACCCCATATGCCACTTTAGAAACACTAACCATTATTCCATTTGATAGTGGAATTGATATGCTCAAAAATATCTACTGGTTTAGACATGAAGAAGAACGAATTTAAATCAATTTGACGAATATTTATTTCAAAATGTCCAATTATGATTTAATTATTATCGGTGCAGGAATTGCTGGACTTTCTTTAGGTGCATTAGTATCGAAAATGGGTAAGAAGGTAATCATCCTTGAGAAAAATATTATCGGTGGGCGTGCAAGAATCTGGAGAAAAAATGGGTATAAAGTAGATTTCGGGATCCACACTTTAAAAGGCGCACATATAAAAATCCTTAAGGAATTAAATGAAGGTTTGATACCCACTAAACGATTACCATTGTCAAAAGGATTTATTATCGAAGATAACGGCATACTTCATAAAACACCAAAATTAATGAGCATGATCAGATATAATTTCATTAACCGAAAAGAACTTACAAAGCTTGTCAAAATATTGTTACCATTATTTTTAAGCAACCCGGATAATTATTGCAAGATTTCCATTATGAAATGGCTCGAATACCAGAATGCGAGTGAAAATATTATAAAATTGATAAAGATCTTATGTACATTTTTACTGGTATCCCCCCATCTTGAACGACTTTCTTTAGGCGAACTTATTTATGAGTTAAAAAATCTTAAGCTCGGAAATCTTGGGCATCCAATTGGAGGGTTTGATTCAGTCTTAAATTTCTTTATCAAAGTCATTAAAAAATACGGAAATACAATAATAACGGGAAAAAATGGCAAGGTAAATGAGATATTAATTGAAAATGAGACGGCATATGGCGTTAAAATTGGAAATCAAATTCTAACTTCTAGATTTATCGTAGTAGCATTTCCAATATATGAAATTTTTGATATTCTAGATGAAAAATATCTCGATAAATCATTTGTTCAAAAAATCAAGTCATTAAGACCTACTTCAGGAATCTCAATTGATTTTGGTATAAAATCCAAAATTTTTAAAGAAACTGGATTTATAACTCTTGATCCTGTTACTATGGGTTTTTTTTCCTCTAATATAGATAATACAATAGCTCCTAAAGATAAACAATTACTTACTGTTTATAATATATTAAATCTAGAAGACATCAATGACCCTAACATTGCTAAACAAAAATTGAAATATCTGAAAAATAAACTGTTCAAAATGTTTCCTAAATTAAAAGATAATATCGAATGGGAACGCCCCCTCTTTTTAAAAATAGTAGATGGAATTGAACCTACAATCCAGAATTCATATTTAGATAGACCTGGAAATATCATTCCGAAAATTAAAAATCTATTTGTAGCGAGTGATACTACAAATGCTCACGGTACTGGAGGAAATATTGCTTTCAATTCAGCATGGAATTGTTATCAAATACTAAAAAGAGTCCTATAGAATTATTTTTTCCTCATTTTTGAGAATAAACTTTTAAGCTCCTCATTTAAGGCTGCTCTAGGACTGACTGGTGTTCTTGGAGGTGGCGGAGATCTTGGCTGTGTAGGCTTGGGTGCTGAAGCGGAGATTGTACTAGAAGTAGGTGCAGAAGTCACTGGTGTTGCTGGTGTTTTAATACTTACACCTGCTTGATTTGTTATTCCACCAGCTGGTTGACCAATTTGACCGCCAGCATTTTGTGTTATTTTTTCAATTTGTTGTTGTCTTTGCATTAACTCATTAATTTGCATTTCTAAATTTGGAATTTTATTCTGAACTGCATAAATATTTTTTTCCAAATTTTCCAAACCCATAGTTAACTGCTCTATGGTCCTTAATATTATTTCCATTACCTTTTCTATTACTTGTGATAAATATTCTATTTTCTCATCGTTTTCTCGTGAATCCACTCGTAAAAAGAAAGTATCACTCATGATTCATCATTTCCTTTAGATATATTTACAATATTAATTATAAAAATGTGATATTTAAATCTCAACATTTTTTATTTTTAATTTTTGTACCCAAAATTGACTTTAATTAATCAGATCGTTTAGATAATAGAAAATTCATTAATTAGGCTATTTCATTCCTTTTTTTTACAAAAATAATTATTATTTCATAATTTAAGATAGTTTTTTAATATGAATAGAAGGGCGTCAAAAATTAAAAATTCAAAATAGTTGGAAAATTATTGTTAATAACAAAAAACATGCCCAAATTGACTTTTGACATATTTTATTTTAACTAAAATACATTTAAAATTTGGGAGGATCATTTTGAAATTTTAATATTAATGTTAATAAATACTTAATGTTAGTAACTTTGTATTATATTATGGTGTAAAATGTTTAAATATTAAATAGGCATAAAATGTTTATATTAATAGTTCACCTCATTTGTATAAATACTTCATTTATATAAACATTAGTCTATGCCACTAAACTTAAATACCGAAAAATTTGGAATATGAAGAAAATCTTTAAATTAAAACATGTTGTCCCAATTGTTTTTCTTATATTAATCATCAATTTTTATCATACCGCTGTAATTTTATCTCAAAAAACAAATCTAGAATCTAATTTCGAAGAAATCATAGATTATTCAGATCTCAATTTCGAAGAATTAGACAATTTAGAAGAACTTGAAACTCGGCAAGGACCAGGAACAATCGACTTCAATGCTTTAATGAGAGCAGTTCAAAAAATTAAGGCCCCCTTGTGGGCAATAACCAAGCCCCCCACAGGACGAGGAGCACTATATTTATTACCACAACGACTTAATGCCATAGAATATGGCGGATTAGTATTTAATCTTTTTTACAACTATACAGATGATATGGCAATGAGACCCGCAAATATT
>CAZYEE010000387.1:0-3326 GCA_964646355.1 uncultured archaeon
TGCTCAGGCTTTAATTCAATTCCATCTAAACCTATCTTACAGAGATTCTCACATATTTCCTCAATTGAAAAGCCCCAAGTCGCTCTATCTAATCCTAGTAAAATCCTATCAAATACCATCATATACTCTAATGTTTAATCCAATAATAAGTTTATTGATTAAGATATTCAAAAATTCGATTAGATAGAGGTTTATATAAAGAATTATGGATAGATATTATTTTCATTGATGAAACATAATAGATTATATACATGTTTGTGGAAATTCAAAGAAAATTTACCACAGCCTAATCGTTTAATTTTTGGATTTAATTCAATATATTTTCTAATATATGATATATCATTATTTATATTGTTTCTTTTTATTTGATCTTTAATTCTTGAAAAATTTTTTACAAGCTTTAGATAAATTGTATTTACAAGGAGTTTGAAACTACCTTCTTTATCTATATGAAATCTTTTGTTTTCAAATTTTTCATCGACAGATGCAAAAATTACAAATGCTTTCTGGGCTTCATCTAATTCAAAAAATTTATTGAAACTAAATTTAGAATATTCTTTAATGGCTTTAGGACTACCTACATTTTCCAGAGATCTTAAAATTTTAAATGCTTTATTTTTAAGTATAATATAGTTTTCATTAGTAATTATATTGTTATTTTTCATCCATTCAAGTAATTCTTCAAGTATTCCGTTGGTTTCTTTCCAATTTTTCAATATACCAGCTCGTAAATTCTCTGTAAGTTTGTTAAAGTAATATTAACAACAAGTTATTTATATTTTGTATCAGAAATAAATTTTGGTTAAGTTATTATCTTATTTAACTATTGTTTTACTTTTATTTTCTAACTAAGCCAAGGGTGTAAAATATTAATCAAAAAAGTATTGAACAATATAAATGGATAAATTCCATTAAGAAATTACTCAAACGAGATGAAACTCAAGTTATAAAATATAAAGATTTAAGGACATATAACTTCGTTGATAATGCAATTGAATTGATAAAAGATTATTTAAAAGAACAGCCGAAAAAATGGATTCGGATACAAAATTTGCAGGAATTAATTAAAATTAAATATAAAATAAAAATTGCACAGCATAGCATTGTTGGGCTTGTAAATAAGGTAATAAAAGATAAGGATTTTATAATATTCCCAAAAAAAAGAGATGATGAATACCCAACTGAAAGATGGGTATCATATAGGGGAGAATTCGAAAAAGCAAATAAAAGATGTGGTGTTTGCTATACAGAAATAGAACACATTTTCCATATTATTGAAGATTCCCAAGATATAATTCGAGCTGAATGTCCAAATTCAGATTGCCAAGCATATTTAGGAATTAAACATTTCAATAAAAATCTAATCCCTCTAGAAATTACGGCATGTCAATCGTGTAATGAACAAAAACCAATATATTTTGTTTGTCCTGAATGTGGTCTGTATTTATGCAAAAAATGTATCATTTATCATAAAAAAATACTGCATCAACAGCCCAATATTCCAGAAGATGTTAAATGTGCTCGCTGTAATTCAATTTATATCGAACTACAATGTATAATATGTGATAAATGGTATTGTAAAAATTGTTTTCCAAAAAACCGGGAATATACTGACTTCTGGTTCAAGGAAGAGTTGATCGATAATCCATTACCGTTAGAGGCAAGTACTATTAAAGAATTCTTGGACCAAATTTGTATTCAATGTATTGGTTTTACTTTTAATTGTGAAAATTGTGAAGATAAGGGCGATATTGAAAAATGCAAAATTTGCATTAAAAAGTCCAGAATACAATTATTTAAATTGGTTCAGAAATATCTGCATAAGAGCCTAGAACATTGATATATATCATTGGTGTAGATTTATTATGGAAGAATATTACGAAAATATTGAACAATATAAGAATAGAAACTATAAAATCATATTAATTGGAGCTATTTTTGCAATAATTGGATATTTATTATTATGTCTAAATGAATTAAACTATTTTTTTAGCGCCTTATTATCTGTTAAAATTTTATCACTGATTTTAATCCATGTAAGTCCAATATTTCTATCCGATTTGTATTCAAAACTTAAAATACGCGATATCGGTGAAATCGGAAATGCAATAAAACCATTTATTATAATTGAATTAGTATTTACATTGGTTTCATTTAATGTGCTGTATTTTTTATAGATTAAAGAAATATTACTCATTCTTAATTTATATTTTAAACACAATTTTTTAATTTCCAAGATTTATAATTGAAAAATGCCAGAGATCATTGTAGATTTGGATAAATGCATTGGGTGCGGAAAATGCAGAGATGTATGTGTTAAATTAGTTTATGAACCAGTTAAATTGGAAGAATTTGGAAATAAAATAAAATATTTACCAATTCATGAAGACAAATGTTTATTGTGTCGTACATGCGTTGGCATATGCCCAACTTCTGCAATTATTATTCGTAAAAAGAAATTTAAAAAATCCTAAAAGTGTTAATTTTTCGATTAAAATTTATTCTCAAAAAAAGTTTAAATTGTTAAGTTTGGATTTATTATTAAATAATTTATTCTATAAATCTAAAACTGGACTCACAAGCCCTGGATTAAATAGCGAATTATATTAAGGAATTTTCTAGATAGGCTGACCTAATAATTATTGAGGTATACTAATGACAAAAGAATACAAGTTCAAAGTTGTATTATTAGGCGATTCTGGAGTTGGTAAGACCAGCATTATTGATAGATATGTTAATAACCGATTTAAAGATAAATATCAGCCAACATTAGGTGTAGACTTCCTTATTAAGGATATTACAATTAATGAAAATAAAATTAAATTAATAATTTGGGATATTGGAGGGGAACTTCAATGGAGAAACAAATTAAATCTCTATTTAAATGGCGCCGATGGCGCAATTATTGTTTTTGACTTAACTAGGCTTGATACATTTAAAAGCCTTAAATTCTGGCATGAAAAGGTCATCACGATAGCGGGTAAAATCCCGTATATTTTTGTAGGTAATAAACTAGATCTAGATAAACTGCGGAAGGTAAACCTCTCTCAAGTAACTACTTTTATTAAAAGAAAAAGTTATCCACTATATCTTGAAACCTCTGCAAAATCTGGTGAAAAGATCGAAAAATTATTTACTAGGATTAGTGAAGAGATGCTTAAATACAAGGATAGTGGGGTAAATACATAATAACTTTTGGAGGCACTAATTTTTATGTTGGTTGAAGATTCCGATTTTGAGCTGATTAAAAGATTGACCGAAACTCCTGGTATTCCAGGACATGAGGAGAATATACGTAAATTGATCTATAAAGAAGTCGAAGATTG
>CAZYEE010000388.1:0-3311 GCA_964646355.1 uncultured archaeon
AAATGAAAATAAAAATAAATTATTAAGTTTAACTCAAATAGAACATTTATTTAATGAATGGAAAAAAAAAGGAATTAAATCTATAGCAATTGGGGGCGGAGAACCCTTATTACATCCAGATATAATTGAAATAACTAGAATTTCAAAACGATTCGGCTTTTTTACAGCAGTAACTACTAATGGAACTATTTTAAAAAGAATTTTCGCAGATAGAATTCATATTTCTGCTGATGAGCTTCATCCAACTTTTGAAAACCTTAAGATTATACAAAAAGCTATCAATTACTATAAAAATATTGGGATTAAAAAAGTAGGAATTAATCACATCATGACAACATTAAGGGCTTTTAAAAAAATTAAAAAACTAAAAAATGTTGATAATATTCTACTTATTAAAGAAAAACCTGAAAATCATTTCAATTGGTATAAAATTAAAAAAATCCATAAATATTGGTTAGACTCGTGTCTGTGCGATATATTCAAATTTATAAAATGTGAGCAAGGAATTGTTTCATTTTTTATAGATTATGAATTAAAAGCCTCAATATGTTCTAATTATCCAAAAAGAATAAAATACGAAAATATTGAAAAAACGATCAAAATACTTAGAACTCTTAAGTGTGATATTAGAGGAGATTGAAATAATTCTAAACCTGATGAAAATTACAGATTAATATAATACAAAGAACATTATATAATTCTAAATCATTTATTAAAGATTTTCAAATTTATTTTAACATAACCTAATTAAATTTGATTAAGGTGCTAATTTACAATGAAAAAATCAACAATTTTAATATTCTTAATCTTATGGATTATTGCTTTTTACATTGCAATAATTGATTTTATTGTCTATTCTACCGCCTCACCTTTTGATTTATTTGGTTACGAACTTGGTGGGACATTTGAAGGTGGCATTAGCAAATTTTTCAGTTCTCTGATTACCTTTGGATCTATTATTTTAATTGCAATGATCTTATTTATTATAGAGAATTATATTACACGAAATAAAAAGGGATTGAATAATAATATCCAAAATAAAGGGCATAAATTATTCTGGAATATTATCAGATTATTTACTCTTTTATTATTTACTTTTATAAGCTTACCTTGGATTTTTGCATTAAATGGAATATATATTTCAGATATCCCGTTGTTAAATATGATCTTTATTGCAAAAAAGCCTGGAATTGGACCATATATTTCTGAGATCGAAAAATACTATCCATCTGTTCATCTTGGTGAACATCACGGTTTCGATGGATTTATATTCATAACATATGCTATTCTTTTATCTTTTTTGGTCTATAAAATGAATAATCATGGAGTAAAGCTCATATCAATTTATGGTTTAGGATGTATTCTTTCATATGGAACAATTGCAGTACTTGAGGATTTTATTAGGGAGCAAATATTAAAACGTG
The DNA here is from genome assembly GCA_964646355.1 of uncultured archaeon. GTDB lineage: Archaea > Asgardarchaeota > Lokiarchaeia > Helarchaeales > HEL-GB-B > HEL-GB-B. Next base: position 1,425 of record CAZYEE010000388.1, read on the forward strand.
GAATTTATCCATTAATTTATACAAGTATTAAATTTATGTATGAGTATATTTTATTATTTACGATCGGATTAGGGTGCCTATATCTATTATTGAATCTTATTTTTGAAAAATATCATTAAAAAATATCATTGAAAATGTTCATAATAGAATGAAACAAATTATATTGCATTCAAATTTCAATTGAATATAAGGTGGCTTATATTAGATTCAAATTAACGATGGTATTAAGAAATTAGCAATAGGCTCTATTCTAAATTATTAATAACTCAAAAATAAAAATTGAAAAAGAAATAAAAACAAAAAAAGAAATATGATCAAAAAAAATTATGGCTTAACGGTATATTTCCATTCTAGACCCGAATCTTTGTTAAGGTTGTTGATGATAGGACAGTGATCCCATACTTCTTTCATTAATTTATCGATTTTTTCTTGAGGTTCAGGGGATTTAATTTGGATAACTGGTCTTATATTGTCATAATAAGGTTTTAGGTCATCGTGTGTACCGAAAATGCCGCCAAGGTTGATATGGCCTCGTGAAAATATTTTAATATGATCAATCTGGATGTCCATAATTTTAGCCCAGAACCTTATGACTGCTCCAATGCACCCTCCAATAGATGCCAATATAAGTAGAAGTGGGCTTGGTCCTAGATCTTTTCCGTCAAGGCCGGGTGGTGCATCAATAATTATTTCATGGGGTTTAGCGCCCATAGTTGCTTTAAAACTACCATCTTCTTGTAATTCGACTATCACATTAAAGTTTTTTTCGCCATTTTTAGGGTCTTTTTTAATAGCCTCATAAGTTTCTTTAAAACCCATTTTCATCACATAGTTATATTCTCAAAAATAAAATTAATTGCATAAGCACATTATTTCAAGGTTATTTATACTTTTTTATTTTTTTTAGATTTGTTCAAATAGATCAAAAATAAGAAAATAGATCCATGAATTAAAGAGAAAAGAATTAATTGAAATTAAAGAATACAATTTTGAGTTTTTTTTTGTAATTAATGCGAAATAGAATTTTTTAAATTAAATACAAATAAAATTTGATAGATTAAATTTATTAAATTAAATATAAATTAAGATCTAAATAGTAAATAAAATAAAGGAGATAAAAATTAAACAATTAATTATAATATTCTAACTGAATATGAAAAGTGAGATTAGATGGAAAAAATTGAGACTGATCCAAGAAAATGTACGGGATGTCTAATCTGTCAATTACAGTGTTCATTTTATAATGAGAAAATCTTTAATCCGGAGTTATCAAGGATTAAGATTAAAAAAACTGCATATGATATTGAAGCTATAGAATTTACTGAGGATTGTACTGAGTGTGGGGTGTGTGCGAGATTTTGTGCATATGGTGCATTAAAATTAAAAAGAGGTGTTGAAAATGGGTAAAAATTATGGCGGTATAACAAAAAAAGTTTTAAAAATAGATCTATCGAATGAAACATGGGAAACTGAAATTTTAGAGGATGAGATTATCGAGCAATATCTTGGGGGATTTGGAGTAAATTATTATTTAGCATATAAATTAATTAAACCAAAAATAGATCCATTTGATGAAAATAGTCCAATAATAATCGGAGCAGGTGCTTGCGTTGGTACAAATATTCCTGGTGCGTCCAAGATTTTTGCGACAACGAAATCACCATTATATCGAACTGTTCAGACCGCAGCATCAGGGGGCTTTTTGGGATTTTATCTAAAGAATGCGGGTTATGATCATTTAGTTATTAAAGGGAAATCGAAGCATCCTATTTATCTGAAGATTTTTAATTCTGAAATTGAATTTAAAGATGCTTCAGAATTGTGGGGGACTGGTATAAATAATACTACTGATTCTATTTGGAAAAAAGAAGGTAGAGATTATTCAGT
>CAZYEE010000389.1:0-3291 GCA_964646355.1 uncultured archaeon
AATAAATATCTACGAAATTAATTTCTAATAATAATTTTATAAAAATGATAAAAAATATAAATTAAGAAGTTAAGAAATTAAAATCAAGAAAATTAATGGATGATGATTTAATGAAATGTACCTATACTCTTCCGGATGCTCTTCATAAATTAGCATTAAAACAAAGAGGTGAAGATAGAAAATTAGTTATGATGCATGACCCTGAAAAAGTTGATTATGTAAGATTAAAAGTTTCTTATGATGGAAAATTTGGACATGGAACTTTTTTTTTGATAATTAATTTTGATGGGACTTTAGAAATTCAATATAAAGATACTAGTTGTGGCAAGGCATTAATAAACGCTTTAACAAATACCTTAATTAATGGAGATGAAACTGATGGAGTGCAAAATAAAGATTTTGATGACCAATTTTCAATCGCATTAAATAGTTCTACTTTCATTGAAGCTGCTTTAAATGCATTGGATAAAATAAAGAAAAAAAAACAATAGATAATATTTTTATGATTTAATTTAATTGTAACTTTAATTCCTCATATATTATCCTATACTTATATTTTTTGTCTTTCCATATTTTTCTGAAAAAATAAAAATACTTATATAAATCCAGCTTATCTTATGAATAAATTAAAATACGTTTCTTTTTTTAACTGAATTTTTTTACATTTTTGAATATAAGATTATAATTTGATGTTAATATTTATAATATCTACTAAAAAATAGTAAAAAATTACTTGAGATGATGTTTTTTTACTGAAAAACAGACTTGATAATTCTTTTTAATGGTTCAAATTGAATTATATCATCATGTCCATATTTTGGTAATAAGTCATTATACAAGTTTTCTATGTATTTAATGAGTTTTTCTATCTTATATTTATATAAATTTAGAAATTTATCTGCAATTAAAATAACTGTAATATATTTTCCGTAGCCAAATATCAATTTAGTATCTTTATGGTCCATAACTTCAATTTTCTCGGTCAATTTTTCTTTATCTTTTGATTCTATTATATTTTTAAACATTTTAGTGGTACCGATGATTCCTTCTGCTATAAATTGCCCATTTTCATTATCATCGAGTTGATTATCCCCATCTTGAAAATTATAGAAAGCGAGACAATCACCAGATTCATGAATAATATAAATACTTTTTAAATTTTCTTTCCATCTAAACTCAATTTGAGAAATATGGAGCATCATAAAAGAAACCAGTGTTAAACTGATAATTATCATTAAATTTCCAATAATTTTGGATATATAGCCGAAATTTGTTATTGCATATTCTGATAATAGAGGATATGAGAATAGATAAATGAATATTCCAATTATAAAAAGGATTACACGCCATTTTTTCTCTTCTTTAGCTGTTTTTACCAATTTTCGAATATAATCCAATAATAGAATCAAAAAGGGAATCCAGGATATTACAAAAAAGATTAATGAATAATCATAACCTAGAATTAAGTTCATGCTAAGCAATCCCAAATCAATTCCTATTATAGAAGCTAATACTGGAAATTTTTTATAGAAATTTCGTTCTATGTTCTTACAAAAGATTAGTAGCCCAATCCCATTACTTAAATATCCAAGCTGTAAAAAAAAGTCCCGTACATCAATTTCCACAAAATAGTTCGCTATTAAATTGAAAAAAGTCATTCCAGCAAAAAAAAGAAAGAAAAAGCCCCATGAATAGATGAATGGGTTTTTATCCGCAGTAGCACTATAATATTTTTTTAAAAAATAAATTCCATACTCACTCCCAAGCAATAAAATAATACCTTCTAAAATTAAAAGTGGACTCCTCAAAGGACCAGTAATTGGATATAAAACCATTTTCAATTTTACCTCTTTATAACTACACCTTAAAAATTTGTTTTATCATTTTTCTCACAATTTCAAAGTTTAAGAGTTTGCCACTCCAATTTTTTAAATAATCAGAAAAATAGTCCTCAAATTGATTTATGAGTTCCTGTAATTTCGCTTGTAATATTTTAAGAGCTACGTCTACTATCAAAATACAAATGATATATTCTCCGTATTCAAACATAATTTTCTTATTTTTATAGTCAACAACTTCAAGTCGTTTATCGCTTTGGATCATAGTTTGTAAAATTTGGATTATGCTGCTAATTCCACCTGTGATTATCTGGGATTGCTCATCTATGTTTAATTCCTCATTGGCATCTTTTTTAAATGAATAATCATATAGACAGATGCCATTTTTATACATTATAAATAAATGAGCATTTAGTATTTTGTTTACCCATCCAAGCTCTGTTAAGCTGGGCAGCCCAATAATAAAAAATGAAATCATAACAATTCCGCCTAATATACATAAATCACCAATTAAGCGGAACCATAACCAGATAGATAAAAAGATGTCTGAAGTCAACCCAAATCCAATTATTGCCACTGCAGATCCGATAATAAGTCCATAAACATTCAGTTTCCATTTTCCTTTAACCATTGAGGTAAATTTTTTGGTATATATGACCATCTCTATAAATATTGGAAAAATGCTCGGAAAAATAATTAAAAATCTGCTGACAAAATTAAGAAAAATATCTAGAATTAACAAAATTAGGAAAGCTGACATAATTATTGTAAAAATATAGTATCTGGAGCCCATCTCTTTTTCTGAAAAATATGTAAACCCCAAGATTCCAAGAATAATCGACATATATCCGATTATTACCACATTCGGCCTGAGCTCCATGTCGTAAATAAAGAAGTCTGTTATGGTATATATCATTAAAGTGAATGCAAATGAAAAAAACAATAAACCTATCCCTAATACCATACGATTTCTGTCTGATTTCTTATTACTCCAATATTTACTTAATGTAATTATGCTTAATTGGAAGCTTAATAATATAACTATTGATTCTATAATCAATAATATATCGCCATAATATCCAAAATTTTCTGGTATTGGAAAATAATCTTCAGGAGCCGTGTTATTTACCTCTTTAATAATATATCTCGATATTTCGGTTTAATTTTCTTTATCTTTAATCTATATCCTTAATTCATTTAAATTATTATTAAAATGTCTAGGTTATTTTTGATCTTATTGTAAATTTCAAACATATTCTAAATAGAAAAATATGAAAGAGAAACATTAACTAAGAAATTTCTCTCAAACATTAGAATTTATTAGGTTTACTATATTTATTATTAACTTTTTTATAAAATATTGGATTAGCTTGGATAGTTAGGACTATTTTTTGGATAATTTGGATTATTATTAATTAAGTGGAGTTTAAATAGAGTATTTTTAGTTGTATTG
>CAZYEE010000390.1:0-3263 GCA_964646355.1 uncultured archaeon
TTTTCTATTCCACATCAACTTTAACTTAATTGAATTTGAAACTTTATTCATTATTGTCCTTAAAATAAGAAAACAAAAATAGAGGAGAAAAGAAGTCTTGAAAGTTTTCAAACTGAGAGACCAATTTGAGAGCGGACGGGATAGAGGCATTGGGGTTAATGCCGCAATCTTCGGTGTCGGAGATTGGAATTTTAATTTCCAATACTATAGCAGTGGAAATTAAAAATAACCTATGATTGTAGTTTATAATACCACTTAAAATTTTTCTACAATTTTATAACCTCTTGATCCAAATCAATGCACGATTCTGTAAGATTAATCATTATATAATAAAAATTGGTGTATCTTAAAAAATGGTAAAAGATCCTTGAATTTTCATCTTAAAATCAAATAATAAAATAAAAATAAATAAAATCATATGGTTTTTCGATCATCCTTGTAAATATTTTTAATAATAATAAGAAATGGGATTATTCTTTGAAATATTTACTGTAAAAATTTTAATTTCATTATTATTTTCTAAAATTAGTTCCTGAATATTTTGAATTATTTTTTATTAGCTCTTCAATTCTCAGAAGTCTGTTATATTTTGCGGTCCTTTCACTTCTAGCAGGTGCGCCAGTTTTTATCATAATTTTTTTCATGGATATTCCAACAGAAAGATCAGCGATGAAAGTGTTTTCAGTTTCACCCGATCTATGGCTTACTATTACATTTAATCCATTTTTTTCACATAATCTTGCTGCTTCTAATGCTTCAGTTAAAGTACCAACTTGATTGACCTTTAAAAGAAGGGCATTGGCGCTTTCTTCTTTAATACCTTGTCTAATTCTATCTACTTGAGTTACAAATAGATCGTCCCCTACGATTTGTATATCTGTTTCTGATTGAAGCGTGGCAAATGCCTTGAAATCGTTTTCATCAAATGGATCCTCTATTGAAATTATTGGATATGAATTAATCAAATTTTTATAGTAATCCACCATTTCTCCAGTATCCAACAATTTATTATCAATATGATATTTGCCATCCTTATAGAATTCACTGGCTGCAGCATCTAATCCTATAAATACTTCCTTTCCTTGAGAATATCCCGCCTCTTCAATCCCGCCTATAAGAAGGTCAAGAGCGTCTTTTGTATATTCTAAATTTGGTGCAAAACCACCTTCATCACCCAAGTTTATAGCGCTTTTCCCAAATTTTTCACTAATTCGTCTTTTAAGGTATTGATATATCTCACTAATCATTACTATTGAATTAGAAAAGGTATTTGCACCTAAAGGAATTATCATGAATTCTTGTATTGAGAGGTTGTTTCCCGCATGTTTACCTCCATTCAATATATTAGACATTGGGACAGGCATCATAAATTCGAGAGATTCAACATCATTATTTCTATACATTCTATATAAATATTCAAACAATTCTATACCAAGCAATTTAGCTGCAGCATCTGCAGTTGCTAGAGAAACTGAAAGAATTGCATTACCACCAAGATTAGATTTATTTTTTGTTCCATCTAACTCGATCATGGTAGAATCAATCAGGTTTTGTTCACGGACATCCTTTCCTATTAATATATCCGCAATTTTCGTCTCTACATTATTAATTGCTCTCTCGACACCCTTTCCTAAAAATTTTTTACCACCGTCTCTTAATTCTAATACTTCATGTTCTCCAGTAGAAGCTCCTGAGGGAACAGCAGCCCGACCAATAATATTTCCTTCTGTTATAATATCCGTCTCAACAGTCGGAAATCCTCTCGAATCTAATATCCAGCGTGAGACTATTTTCTTTATTAAAAATTCATTTACCATTTTTCCTCACAAATAATATCTTTTATTTTAAAATAAATAATGGTTTTTGCTGATTAAAATATTGATTTGTAAAATTAAATAAATTAATATTGCACGTTTCTAATACACAAGATAATTATTCTTTAATCTATTGTTAAACTCAAAAAAATTTTAATATTTAATGGCTTATTATCAAGAGGTGATTTATTGTGAAAGGCAAATCAGAACCAGCAATATCCGAGGAAAAAATGACAAATATCGTGGCTGCATACGTAAGATCGCCCTCTAGATCTCAGAAATGGAGGATTGGTAAAGGCTTTAGTCTTAAAGAGATCAGAGCTGCAGATGTTCCGATAGATGATTTAAGAAGAGCTGGAATACCAATAGATAAAAGAAGAAAATCATTACATCAAAAGAATGTAGAAGAATTAGGTCGTATCTATCGTGAACTTGTCGCTACTGGGGCTTTGGCTATTCCTTCTATCGAAATCGAAAAAACACATAAAGCCCAGGTTATAAAACATCTGCGAAAATTACCCGAAATATCCAAAAATGATGCAGAAATATTATTTGAGGGTGGAATTTATTCTATATCACATTTAGCAGAGGAAGACCCAAAAACTCTAGCTAAAGACCTCGACCTAGATGTTAAAAAAGTAGAAAAATGGATTGAATCAGCTAAATCAGTTAAAAGAATAATTGACGCTAAAGCAACGTTTAAAAAATTATCAAAAATCAGTGGAATTAAGAAAAAATATATCCTAGATCTAATCGACCTCGGTATTTATTCAATTGATGATTTAATCAATGCAAATCCCGAAAAGGTGGCAGAAAAACTTGACATCGATATAGATGAGGTAATATATTGGATCGAACAAGCCTCTAAGATAAAAGGAGTTGAAATACCAGAGGCTGTTATAGAACAGACAAAGATCTTATCTAAAAAGAAGAAAATGGAGGAAACTATAGAAGAAGAAACTGAATATATTGAGGAAGAGATAGAAGGAGCTAAGGAAGAATTAGAAGAACCCGAAAAAGAGATCAAGGAAGGACTTAAAGAGGAACTCGTTAGTGAAGAGGTCGAAGAAGTTGAATCGATTAGTGAAGAACCCGAAGAAGATGTCATTCTTAAAGCAGAAGAAGAACTACTAAAATGCAAAGGAATAGGAAAGAAAATTGCACAAAAACTTATCGATGCTGGCATATTCTCATTAAAGGAGCTTATCGAAGCGGATCTTGAGGAATTAGCGAAGTCTAGCGGTATAACGAAACAAAAACTCAAAAAATTTCAAGAAGAAGCGGAAAAAATGGTCTAACTTTCAGATAAATAATGCTTTCTTCTATAGTATATTTGATTTCTAAAATCCTTTAAATTTTAAACTCATTATAATTATAATTTGACTTTTTTTAACTATTTAAATTGAAACACAAAACATTTATGCATTTAAAATAAAAATTTCCTATTGA
>CAZYEE010000391.1:0-3259 GCA_964646355.1 uncultured archaeon
AAAATTTGTTAGTTTATTCAAGATGATTAAAAAAAGGTAGAAATTTGATATTATTAGTCAATAAAATATTCAAAAAAATTTATAGAATAGCGTTTTTGAATATTTGGGTGCGAAATCATTATGTTATACATTGCAGGAACAGCCGCAAAACTTGTAGCGTTCGGGTCGTATAATAATTTCAATAAATCTTGAACTAAAAAACTTGGAAGCATATTAAGTCGTGCCCCTACATTAAGCGCTGCATTCATAACAGATAGGCCAAAAATATGATACATTGGTTATACTAAAACTATAACCTCTTCTGGAGTTAATTTGGTCGACAATTTCTGTGCAAGAGCCGCATAAACATAATTTCTATTGGTATAAATAGTTCCTTTCGGCTTTTCTGTGGTACCCGAGGTAAAATTAATAGTTGCCCAATCATCTAACTCAACATCAACATTTATTGGCGTTAAGGATCCTAACTCTTCCACAGCCTCCCAAAACTTGTGTGTCTCTACACCTTCAAGCTCCATCTCCTTGTCTCCTACTGTTATTACATGCTTTAATGATGGAGTTACATTTAAACACTTCTTAACCACTCTTTTTTTATCGGAATTAATAATCAAACCCTTAAGTTCAGCATTCTTACTTATGTCCGCAATCTCATTTGGTTTAAGAATTTTTATTATCGAACATCCTACCGCACCAATCTTCATTATTGAATAAAAAGAAATAACAAATTCCGGAACATTCGCTAAAACAATACCTATATGGTCCCCTTTATTAAATCCGAGTGATTTTAATCCATTTGCAAATTTTAATACAATATCTGATAAATCCTTGTAAGTGTAAATAGTCTCTTTATCTTGATAGTAAAAAGCTATCGCAACATTATCAGGATAATTCTTTGAAGCATCTTCAAACGCCTCATTCACATTTTTATAAGGTGATTTTAATGGCTCAAAATTCGACATGTTTATCAACTCTTAAAATTCATTTGTATAATTTGTATATTTTATATTGAATTTAAAATTCAGCATACCAACTTATAAGAAAAAAGGATTATAAAAAATTAACTAAAAATTCTATACAATATTAAGACTTAAATTTGTTATATCTCAAATTTCTGTCTGATTTCTACTTTTAATTAAAAATATTGTTATTGCTTTAAACAAACCTATTGTAATTAATTCATATCCATTGAATCTATTTTCATATCAAAATGCCGAAAAATCAAAAAGATAAACTCACAACAAATTCCAGTCGAATTTAATTACCGATAAAAATTTTTTATTAATATTACTCAAAAAAATATGAAGGACCAAAAAAATAAGATGATTAATCGGCTGGAAAATATGCTATGGCTTCTATTTCAACTAGTATATCTAATGGTAATCTTGCTACTTCAACACAACTCCTGGCAGGAGGTTTGTCTTTAAAATATTTTTTATATATCTTATTCATTTTATTGAAATCTTTCATATTTTTCAAGAAAACTGTCGTTTTAACCACATTTTCCATTGTGAGCCCAGCATTTTCTAAAATTTTTTTAAGATTTTCAAGAGTTAAACGAGTTTGCGTTTCGATGTCATTCGGGACTTGCTCTCCTTTCGGATCAAACGGCCCCTGTCCGCTTATAAATAAAAAATTACCAATTTTAATTCCAGGAGAATATGGACCAACTGGTGGAGCAGCTCCTATTATTACTTCCTTTTTCATTTTGATCACCAATTTTTATAATAATCTCATTTCATTTACTAAAATTTTATTCTTTTAATTTAATAACTATATCCGTGAAATTTAGGTTTATTTTTAATTACACATTCCAATATTGATTTTAAAGAAAAATTGCTTATAACATGGACTTGATGAAAATTTGAGAAAAAATGAATATTTTAAAATTAAAATTGTTGAGCTTTTTAATTTATCCGACAATTTTAAAAACTAAATTTTGGCCAATAAAAGTTAAAAGTTATTTGTTTTTCTGATTAATGTATCTATTGGTTATCTGCCCATTAATCTATTTATAATTCTATTTAAAAATATGTCTATTATTTTAAGCAATAATTTGCATGTAATTTTTATAGTCTAACTTTCAGGTATTATTCATTATTTCTTTAACTATCGAAATAGATCTCTTTAAACCTTCAAAATTTGGTCGAAGCTCAAAACTATATTTCGGTTTTGTCCACGATTCAATTGTTTCTATCATTTTAATAGCAAATGATGTATGAAGTGGCTCATGGTTATTTTTTGTTCCATCATTATCATGCACATGAACATAGGTAAGCTTATTGCATATATTTTCTAAAGTCTGGATCTCCTCCTTTCCATATACCTTATGACTACAGATAAAATGGCCCAGATCAAAAATAAATTCAATATTATTATTGATCTCCAAGATCGGAATTAAATCTTCCAGCTTTTCACCTACATAATATTCAGGTAGCTCAGATGGCGAATATATTGAAGCTGGTGGCATATTTTCAACCAGTATTTTGCTACTTGGACTCTTTTTTAAATAACTTGATAACTTCTTAAATGCTTCAATAATGGTTTCAATTCGATCATCTTTATCTACATGGACAGGATAACCCTCCGGATGAATTATAATATATTCTAATTTATTTCTTATAATAAAATCAAGTAATTGCTTTAAATAATCTATACTTCTACTAAAATATCCTTCATCTGGCGTACATAACGAATAATCCCTCCAAAATGGATGAATTGAGATAATTGGCCCTAAATCCTTTAATTTAAATAGTCCATTGAAATGTCTCCCATGCACCTCTAATTTGAGCCCTACTGAACTTGTGTAATCAATAGCGTCTTTCAAACTACAATTCTTTTTTATATGATCCGAACATAATACTAATCTAACCATTAGATCGATATAATAAATGTTTATATATAAACTTAAAGGTATATTGTTAAGTCCGTAAATAATCTCCCTTTTTACCTCTAATCAAATTTGATGATGTAATAGATACTTGATGCTACAATAAATATTTAAAAATCATTTTATGCACAAAATTTTCCGTTATATTTTTAATCATAATAACTCAATTCGTATTACAATCTGTAATTAGCATTATATATTAGGTTTAAAAAATGTATAGAAAAAATAAATTTATAAAAATGTCTATATCTTGTTTTCTTATTACAGCATTTTTTGATGGCACTCCTTTTGTCAAACTTTTCAATATTATCTAAAATAAAGTATAAATTGCCGAACACTTCAATTCAATTAAATAAAGATTTAGAAATTTCTTAT
>CAZYEE010000392.1:0-3229 GCA_964646355.1 uncultured archaeon
TGCTGAAAATATTCAAGAAATTATCTGGAATAAAGTTCTGGTTAATGCTGCAATAAATCCATTTGGTGCATTAACAAATTTGAGAAATGGACAGTTAATTGAGATTCCAGATATTTTAGAATGTATGAAAGATGTTGTAAAAGAAGGTATTAAGGTTTTAGATGCACATGGGATAAAATTAAATAAAGAAAAGTCAATTGAAAATGCAGTCAGAGTTGCACAGTTGACCGCACAAAACAAGAACAGTATGCTCCAAGATGTCGAGAAAGGAAGACGAACCGAGATAGAATATATAAATGGAGCAATTGCAAAATTAGGCAGTGAAAAAGGAATAAAAACACCAATGAATTATCTCCTATGTGCATTGATAAAAGGTTTAGAATATTCAAAAGGATTATAGGGATGAAAAATGCAAGAATTTGGAATGCCTGAAGAAGAAATTGTTTCTACACTGGCAAAATTACTAAAAGACGATAAAAATTATGACTCGGGAAAAATTTTGGGCTCAATGTGTACTAAACCACTGACAATTGCTATTAAAATATACCAAGCATTCTTTGATCGAAATTTAGGAGATCCTGGACTTTTTCCAGCTACATGGGCAATAGAACGTGATGTAATCAGAATGATCAGCACACTGTTAAATAATCCTAATGGCGTAGGGTATTGTTGTTCAGGTGGAACTGAGGCGAATCTGATAGCAATGAGAATGGCAAGAAATTCACATGATATTAAGCATCCGGAAATTATTGTACCACTCTCAGCTCATGCATCATTCGATAAAGCCGCTGATTTAATGAATTTGGATATTATTAAAGTTCCATTAAATGAAGATTATCAAGTAGATGTCGAGGGTGTTAGAGCGGCTATATCAGAAAATACTGTTGCAATAGTGGGGATAGCAGGCACTACTTCACTGGGCGTTATAGACCCGATTGCTGAACTTAATGAAATAGCTTTAGAACATGATATATATTTACATGTTGATGCTGCATTCGGAGGGCTTGTATTACCATTTTTAAGGCGGTTAGGATATAAAATTCCCGATTTTGATTTTAAACTGAGCGGTGTTAAATCAATTACAGCAGATCCACATAAAATGGGTATGAGTCCGATTGGTACTGGTGGAATAATATTTAGAGATTCCTCAATAGTCCGTTCCAATGCTTATGAAATACCATATCTAGCTGGAGGTAATTTTAAACAAGCAACAATTATTGGAACTCGGTCGGGAGCATCTGTAATTGCCACATGGGCTATTTTCAAATATTTAGGAATTGACGGATATTCAAAAGTTGTTAAAAAATGCATGAATCTTACTAATATCCTTGCTAAAGGTATTCAGCAAATAGAGGGTGTATCTACAGTAATTGATCCTATTATAAATATAGTCGGATTTAAATCTGATAAATTTGATATCCGCAAAATTGATAGCGAATTACGTAAGCGAGGATGGGCATTAGGTGCTTTTCCAAATTTCTTAAGAATAGTAATAATGCCTCATATAAGAAAATGTCATATCGATTCTTTTTTGGCAGATTTAGAGGATATTATTCATCATCTTAAAGGTACAATGTCATATGGTAAAAAAGCACCAGTTAAAATTTCGTATTAAAAACTCTTTTTTTAGTATACTCTCGAAAATTTTTTTAATATAATTGATTAATCGTATTTTTAATATCCAATTTCAATTAATATAATATCTGATTCCAATTAATGTAATATCTGATTCCAATTAATATAATATCTAATTTCAATTAATAATTTAAAACTCATAATGAACTTATTTTGAGGTGTTATTATGGATAAAGATTATAAAATGGAACTAGAAGCACTACCTTATTTTAAACATCACAAATCATATCAAGTATCTACTCATGCACATGATCGAATTGTTCCTGATTATGGGCATCTAAAAAAGTTTCATAAAATGGGAGTCAAACATAGAGATCATGTTTCGATTGGACCAGCTGAAACTTTTACATTTCCAGAGTTAATCGGCCCAGGTAAAATTAACAATATGTGGTTTACTGCAATGCCTATGATAAAAGCGAAGAAAGGAAGCCCAATGAAAGAGCCTAAAGGTATTAGCTTTATATTAAAAAAACCAAAACTACTTAGACGTGTTAACAAATTTCATAAATTTCCATATCTACTCAAACACGTCTATATTAAAATATATTTCGATGATTCTAAAAAACCGAGTGTAAACGCACCCTTAGGTGTATTTTTCGGATGTGGTTTTGGCGAATACAAACATTTTATGTCCCGTTATATTGGTATGACTTCAGGAGCTTACGTCTGTCAATTTCATATGCCTTTTAGAAAAAAAGCAAGAGTTGAAATCGTGAATACATTGGAAGATAGGGGCGTTTTACTATTTTTTGGTGCAGTTACATATATGAGATACGAAGATGAAAAGCATTTAGAGAATCAAGGCTATTTTCATGCTGAATATAGAGCAGAAGAGCCCACAAAAGATGGAATTCCATATACGATACTTGAAGTAAAGAAAGATAGAGGACATTTTATGGGTATGGTACTAAATACTTATAGTTTAAAAAGAAAAAACGGCTTTTTAAATTTGGAGGGAAACATGGAAATTTATGTAGATGGAGAAACTGAACCCTCTCTAGAATTTACTGGAACTGAAGACGTATTTCAGGGAGCTTGGTATTATGTAAAACCAAGTACAAGAGATCAAGCAGAATTTTATTGCCCTTATCACGGTCTGACTATAAAATCATTGAATAAATGGGATACCATTATGTCATATTTACTACAACCGAGAATGCATTGTAAAGCAAGCCAATATAGATTCTTTCCAGAAGGAATTCCATTCAGCAAAAGCTTTAAATGTATAATTCATCACGGCGAATTTGATGAGATCCCATGTAATTATAATTCCGTTGCTTACTGGTATCAAGATTCTCCTTAAATAATATTCATAAAATCTTAAAAATTTCTCTTTATTTAATGAAAAATAGGTTTTTTTAATGAATAATCATTAAATAAATATTTATCATTTAGAAGGAGAAAATTGATGTAGTCAATAGGAAGAGTAAAATCAATGATATAAATTCATATATTTCTGAACTTGTAAATAATAAAAGAAAAGAAAATGAAAAATAATTAATTGATAATTCAATTAAAACCTCTATTTTTATTCATTATTATAGGCTTTTAATGAATTCTATTATCACAAAGTGATTATTTTCATTGGAATAAA
>CAZYEE010000393.1:0-3197 GCA_964646355.1 uncultured archaeon
TTTCTGAGATGGTCTCTCCATGGGATGTTATTAAGGTATTACATACCTTTTTAAACTTTCGACGCACCTTTCTTAATTGTTTGATAATTGGGTTTTTCATAAGCTTGGAATACTCGAAGTATCTTCTAAATCCGAGTATTCCCCTCATATATATCAAGATGTTATGACGATATTATTCGCTTTAGTCATTAAATTTTACTTTCGGAAGTACTGGTATAATATTATGCATATAAATAATGTGTCCTTTGGTTCTATCACGATCGACCAAAAAATTTACACAAACGACATTTATATAACTGCAGATTATAAAATTGAAAAAAGAAATAAAGAATTATCGACGAAAATCAATGGACATAGATGTTTAGGAAAAAGTAAGATTGAGTATCTTTTAAAATTTTCACCAAAAATAATTATTATTGGTACAGGACTATATGGAGCGTTGCCCATAGATCCAGACGCTAAAGAGCTCTTAGATAAAAATAAGATAGAAATCGTTGTTGACAAGACTCCGAGAGTTATTGATAAATTGAACGATTTATTAAAAAATAATGCCAAAATCTGTGCAATAATACATATTACTTGTTAAATCTGGAGCCCAATAACCAAATTTTAACATTTTTTTCAATTAAAAAGTTAATAATAATTTTTTATTTTTTCAAGCATTTTAGAACTTCTTTTTGTAGATTTTCAAATTTATTAAGAATTTGAGCAAGTTTAATATTTTTATCTTGTATAAGTGATATTAATACAAGATTTTTATTGATTTTATATAAAAATAGAAACTGGTTATCAAAATGAGTAATTGAAAAATCATAATTATTCAGAATAGGTATATCTAAAATTTTTTCAGCTGCATCAAAAGACGACAATAAAGATTTATAGGATTTATAAATTGAATCATCTATAATTTCTCCATTTTTAGATTTAAAATTAATTTTTAAGCCATCTAAATTATTTATTAACATTATTAATGAGAATTTTTCAGATTTTTGAATATTATTTATTAATTTATTTAATTTATTCAGTTGATTACCAAATTTTGACTCAATTATTTCATCAAAAATCGGACAAATAGTTTTTCTTGCGGTTTGCATCGGAATACTTATTGAAAAAACAGCATCAAATTCAAAATCTTCGAAATTTTTAACTATTTCATCTGAATGCATTTTATGGATATCATATTTGCTTAATATCAAATATTTCAAAACATTATTACTGTTTTTATTTAAATATTCCAAGCAATCTTTCAGTTTGGATTTTGCTTTATTAAAATTTTCAGGAGTCGAGGAGTCAAGAACCCAGAAAAATATTTTTACACTGCTAAAAATTTTGGAACCCCATATCTCATTAAAATAGGATTCAAGAAACTGTTTTTGTCCGCCCGCATCAAAGATTGTAATATCGAGATAACCTCTGTATTTATAATTAAAAGTATCAACAAATTCAGTCATTTCAATGTTTTTTAATTCAGGCCAATCTTTTCCTTCAAAAATATGCTTAATTAAAGTCGTTTTTCCTGCAGATTGTAAACCCATTATTAAAAGTTTTATAGTTTCTTGATTTTTCAATTTATACCACGAAATTTGAGAATTGATGTTGAGATTAAGAAGTTATTTCTTCAATTTTCATAATATCACTATTCCATTATCAATTTTATTCATTTTCCTTAATTTCATTTGATAAGACCAAAAAGGAAACTGATAAATGATTACAACCAAATAATAGAATAGGTGTATTAATAATATTCGAGGATTTTTATTTGCTAATTATTAAAGATGATTTTTGTTAAAATATTTTATTAAATAATTAAAATTGATGAATACTTTTCTATCTCTTATTGATTTATATCCTAAATTACACAGTTTAAAAAAAATTTTAAATTACTCCCAATTTAATCAAATTTTT
Organism: uncultured archaeon; assembly: GCA_964646355.1. GTDB lineage: Archaea > Asgardarchaeota > Lokiarchaeia > Helarchaeales > HEL-GB-B > HEL-GB-B. The sequence goes on from CAZYEE010000393.1 coordinate 1,906, forward strand.
GATTTAAAATCTCTTTAGAATAACAATTTTTTAGATCTACTTTAGAAAATTCTCCTTAAAATAGAATTTTAAAATATTAAAGAAAGATTTTTTAAATTTGATTAATACTAAAAATTATCTCAGTATCTCAACTTCTAAACATTGAAACTTGTGTAATCAAAAGAATTTAAACTATTCAGGAGGTATAATTAAACCATTCAGAATGGTAAAATAAAAAAACAAAAAGGAAAGCAGGTGATTATGCATGTCTGAAGAAAATACAATTTATATTGGTAAAAAATCGACAATGAACTATGTTATGGCTTGTTTTACGGTTTTACAGACGAACCCCAAAAAATTAATATTAAAAGCAAGGGGTAGATCCATTTCAAAAGCTGTAGATGTTTTGGAAATCCTTAAAAATAGATTCATTAAAGACAAAATAGATAAAATTAATATAACCACTGGGACCGATAATATTACCAGCGAATCTGGTGGAACTTTCAACATGTCTACTATCGAGATCGAAGTTATATTGAAAAAATAATTTGAAACATTGACAAATTCTTTCTTTTTTAATTTATTTCTTAAATTTTTTTATTATATTTAATAATATACCAATCAAATGCAAATTTTCAGGGTTTTTAAAATCAAATTATAAGTTTGCATGTATTTTTCCAATTTATATTAAATTATTCTTATAAAACTCTTAAAAGCATAAATAACATTTATATTATTAAAAAAATAAATAACTATTCAATAAACTTTTACTTTATTTGAGGTAATTTTATGATTGATCTTACTCCAGATTTAATTTATGATTTAGTTAGCATGATTGTTGTTCCTATAGCAATTGTTATTAGCTTTATAAACTGGATAAAAGCATATCGTTCTTACAAAAGAAACAAGGTCACGAGTACTTTATTATTTTCATTATTTGCGCTATTTGCTGCTCTTGCAATGTTATTTCTAATATTTGAAAAACTATTTCTCTCGGATTTGATGTATAATGAATTTCTAGGATTACAGATCTTTGGTTCTATTGCGGTTATTATAAGCGGAATTGCGTTAACAACTATTGATGCATTTGCTTACAATATGGCGTTTACAAATAGATATAAAATATTAACAGCTTTATCCGCTATACTTGCGATTACTTACTTGTCATTTTTCATGGGCGATCCAACAAAACAGGTCATAGAAGATGAAATTTCCTTCTTGTGGGATCCATTTGGATGGGGTTTTCCAATAACCTGGCTGATAATTTTAATTACATCCATTATAATGATTGCTATTCCGATAATAATATTCTT
>CAZYEE010000394.1:0-3169 GCA_964646355.1 uncultured archaeon
TTTTATTTAATAATTTAAGATCTCGTAAATCATTTAAATCATCCTCTCCCTCTTGACTTACGTTTAAATATCGTCTGTTATCCATATACATAACCGACATGGGTGCATAATCGTAATTTAATACATTTGAAATAATTCCATAATAAATAAGTGCTTTTAACGGCAAGTCTTTTATAACCAACTTTCCATATTCATTATTTAATTTCGTATATTCAGCAATTATGTATAATAAACGTTTCATAGGTTCAGTGAGATTATTGTTATCCATAAAATACACCTCTTAAATGAGATACTGGATGTATAGATATTAAATATTATTCATATATTATTCAAAATATAAATATTAACTAGTTTTTAATTAAATTTGATTAAAAAGATTTCTCTCTCAACAAATCTTATGTATTTATAATTTAGAAGATAATGAATTTTTCTTCAGAAAAAGTGTATTTAAAATCTCTAAGTCCAGAAAGAATTTTAATTAAAAAAAACTATGAACAAAAATAGAGAACTAAAAATTTCTGAATAAATTTAGAAGAGTTTTTGTTATAATGTTCTATTTTTTATATAATTAATAAAATGTTCGATTTGAAATTCTCTAATTCCAGGGTCGAATTTATGAAATTTATTCTATAATATTTAAAAGTTGTCAATATGAATAATAAATTTATATTTCTTAATTTAACAGTTGCTAATTTTAAAAATGTTAATTTAATATTTGCTATTCTAATAATTGTTAATCTAATAGTTATTAATTTAATAATTTATTAATCTTCAATTGTTAATCAGAAGTTCGATACCTGATTTTTATTGAATTTAAACTTCTATTAGAAATGGAATAATTTAATTATTCCATAGATTCTTCTTCATCTGGTGATTTTAAAACAATTTTAAGTCCTAAAAAAAGAGCTCGAACTATTTTTTCACGCCCACTTTTTAGGAGCCGCCAGATAGTACCACGTGAAATTGCCATTTTCTCTCCAGCTTCGATTTGAGTGAGGTTCTGACAATCTACTAGTCTTAATGCCTCTAATTCATCCGGGAATAGTATCACTTCACCCGTTTCAATCAAATTATCCTCATTGTCAAATGGTTCAAAATATGATGGAACAGGCTTTTTATGAATAATTCTATAAAAATAAGGTCTTCCAGGCCCTGTTTTTCTTCTACCACGCCATCTTCTACCACGAAATCCGGACATTTTTTATCACAGTATTATAATAAAATTACTATATAAATGAAATGATAAACTCTAATCACTAATAAATTCTTGAACATTTTTAAAAATTTTATAAAAAGCTTTGGTCGCATTAGAGTCTGGTCTATATTTTATAATGGAAATACCTTCTGCAACTGCATGGGCTACATTATTGTCTATAGGAATATTACCTAAGTGAGTTAAATTATTTTGGTTGATAAATTCAATGATTTTATTTGTAGTTTCTTCAAAAAGATCTGCCTTATTAATTATTATGCCAATATTTTTAGTGAAATGAAAAGCTAATTCAAGAACCCGCTCAAGGTCATGAATTGCTGCGGGTGTGGGCTCGGTTAAAAGGATTATATAATCCGAGCCGGATAAGCTTGCGATGACAGGGCATCCAACACCAGGTGGGCCATCACATAAATAAATATCGGGCGTTGGATTACTATTTTTTGCAACATTCTCAGCCCACAACTTCGCTTCAGATACTATTTTTCCACTATTTCCCTCGCCAATTTTAATCTCACCTGTAATGACAGTGAATCCATAATCCGATTTTTGTCGTATCAAATCTCCTGTTTTTACTTGTTTTAAATCGATACATTTTTCAGGACAAACAATTGAACAGACACCGCACCCTTCACAAAATAGTTCATTAAATATAGGCTTATCATTCTGTTCATCCCAGAGAATCGCATCCCTATCACATGATTCATAACATGTTTTACATCCTATACAGCAATCTGACGAAATTAAAAATGCTTTTTCTGCGGAAAAAACATCTTTTCTTTCTAATTCATGACATTTTAATACAATAGCAAGGTTTGGTGCATCCACATCACAATCCACAAGAATAATATTATTTCCAGCTTCTTGAAATAATAAACTAAGTGCCGATGTAGTAGTAGTTTTTCCTACACCACCTTTTCCAGAAGCGATAGTGATTTTCTTCAAATTTTTTCAACCTCTATCAACTTGTTAAAAATTTCTTTAAAATATTTTGTACTATTAGCTTGTGGAAATTCTTTTACTACAGGTATACCTTTAGCATAGGCTATTTGTAAATCTCTATCAAGCGGAATTTTACCTAAAATGGGTACATTAAATTCATTACTCACATTTTCGATTATTTCATAATTATCGGTCATATCAAACCGATTCAAAATAATATAGGAATTGATAGAATCCTGTAGGTTATCGACAAGTTTTATTATCCTTTTTAAATCATAAGTCCCATATAAAGTGGGTTCAGTAATATATAAAACTAGTTTAACACCAAATAAAGACAATAATACATCACAATGGGCACCTGGTGCAGTATCAATTATTATAATATCGTAATCATTCCTTGAAATTTTATCAAGTGCATACATTTTTACTGCTTTTACGACTTCAGCAGAACCTGGTTCTCCTATTTTTAATTTTCCTGCAATAATATCGATATTATGTGCTGTACCTTCTAAAATTGAGCCAACAACTTTTGAGCTTGTATCGACCGCATTTTCTGGGCATATAATCTGACAAGCCTTGCAACCACTACAAATTTCCGGAAATAGTAAGGGTTTTTTATTAGGAATATTCAAAATAGCCTTGGCTCTACAAACTTCATGGCATTTACCGCAGGCTGTACAATTATCATTAAATTCAGGGATAAAATTTGATACTTCTTCTTTTTCATGAAGCTTTGTTCCAAGAAGAAGTGAAACATTCGGATTATCCACATCACAATCTACTACTAGGACCTTTTTATTCAGCTGATAAAACAAATAAGCAATATTAACTGCTACAGTAGTTTTACCGGTTCCACCTTTACCTCCAGTAAACCCAATTATAGGTTTGCTTAACTTCAACCAATCATACCAATTATGAATACCTTTAGACATTTTAATACCTTTTTATGATTTTTATATAAATCAAAAATATAGAAAATAAAAGATTATGGAATATTTAAGATAATTAATTAAATAA
>CAZYEE010000395.1:0-3156 GCA_964646355.1 uncultured archaeon
TTGCTGAAACTTCAACCCTTTTGCTTATTAGAACTCATAATCATTTAGGATTATTAAAAAAATTTGAAACATTAGTTTTTGGCGATAAAAGGTTCTTTCAAATATTGTCATGGACCCCGACTCTTGATGCAGAGGTATTTAAGCTCTTTTTAAAATTAAATAGAAAAGCAAAAACTAAAAAAGAATATTTCTCTTTCATCGATGCAACTTCAATTTATCTATGTCAATATCACCAAATTGAAAACATTTTAAGTTATGATTCGCATTTTGATATTATCTTAAACCGTATCTTCTAAATTTAAAAAGCGTTAATATTTTTTAGGCTGGTTAAAAATTAAAAAATACCAATTTAGTCTAGAGAAATCATAATTGTTGGAGCATAATATTCAGAAAAAAATTATTTAAAACGATATAAAACATCAATTTTATTATTGAAAAATGAATTTATAAGTATCAAAAAATAATTGCCGTTATCAATTTGAGCTTCACAAATAAACTAATTTTATATAATCAAATGCGAATTTTAATATAAAAACTCAACTAAGATATAAAACAAGAAATAAAGAAATCTTATAAAAATTAAAAAGCGGGGTTTAAAAGGTGCAGAAGCTAAAAACATGTCCTGTTTGCGGAAAGAAATTAAAGAACCCGAATTCAAAGTCTCATATCGATTCAAAATATCATCAAGCTGCTTTAAAGCGTAAAAAGGGTTTAAAAACAAGTGTTGAACAGAAGACAGTAAGCGAGATGGTATCATCAGATACTGGGCTTCTATCAAGTGAATTATCTCAATTAAGATTAGAGGTAAATGAAATAAAAAAACAATTAACCAATTTTATTAATACATTTAATCAATCAATAAACTATTATAATAAAAAAATTGAAGCATTTGATAAAACTATCATTGGTATAGTTTCTCGTGTTAATCGAATTGAGGAACATCTTAGTTTAAAACCGTTGAAATACAGCAAGAAGAAAATTTTTATTGATAAAAATAGACTGATCAAAATTATAAAAGAGATCGCAAAAAGGAATGAAGGAAAATATATCACATTTTATGACCTAAGGAAATATATTAACGATCGATATGATGTAGAGAATAAAGAATGGGAAGATTTAATCGAGAAATTAAGAGATGAAGGAAAAATTCAATTTTCAAAGGGAGCAAAATCGAATGATATGGACGAAGGATATAAGGACAGTTTTAATAAAGTGTATTATTATTTCAAATTAAATTAATCGAGTAATGGGAAAATGAACAGTGAATTTAATTTAGATAGGTTAATTTTGAAGTATAATGATAAAAATCCGTTTCCAACAAATGTAATTACCAAAAAGGGGACCAATTTAAGGGTATTTGTAGGTAGACAGAGAGAGATGAAGGAGATAGGCAGGGTTTTCAAAAAAATATCAGATGAGGGCGGTATTTGTAAAGTAATTATGATTGAAGGAGAAAGTGGAGTGGGAAAGTCTACTTTATTCAAACGAATATGTGATTTCATAAAAGCAAATGACTTAAAAGATTTAGACTTGAATAATTTTAAGATAAACATAGCATGGATAGAAGCCCCGCAAGATTCAAGCAAATTTACATTCGAATATATTTATATGTATTCAATTCAAGGATTTTCAGAGCCACCTGCAGATATGGGCCCCGACATAATAAAAAGAACTATAAAATATTTACATGATGATCCAATATATTACACATTTAATTCAGAGGAAAAAAAGTTTGTAGATGGATTGTATTCACATTTATTTCATAGAAAAATTAGCCCGATTGAATTTTTTAAACGGGATTATGACCGAGACGCTCCTAATAATTTTAATTTCAAAAAATTAATTGAATTAATCGAATCCCATAAACGGGCAATTAGGAGGTATCTAAAAAATTTTGAGATTGATTATAAATATTTTTTCAAGTTCATAATGACAATGCACCCGGATGATAAAATTTCAGATGATGCAAAAGATGATATAGAAGCTGAAATCCTTCATGATAAGACATTTCTAGAATCAGAAGAGGATTTCAAAGCAATCTTTAAGAATATGATTAATATTTACAAATGGACTTATGATGAATATAATACAGCAGTAGTTATTGCAATGGACTCGTTTGAACGATATCGTTTTGAAGATTTCGACAGGATATTCACATTTTTCTTGAATATAAGAAATAGCGACCTTAAAAACTTTATTCTCTTTATTATAGGCACAGATCAATTTTGGAATGATTTTAAAAATTTCCTGGAAAATAAAAAGAGCGGATATATTCAGTTTCAAGATTTAATTGGTTTGGACTTAAAACTAGAGCATCTATCTTTTAATGAGACTACTGAAGTTATTAGGAAATACTTGGAATATTACTATAATGAAATTGGTGGTACTCCCAGTTCAAATCCATTATATCCTTTTAATACCGATTCTATTGAATATTTATATAACAGTTGTGGGGGAAATATTAGAAAAATATTGATAAAACTTAGAGATGCTTGGGAATCACACCTAAAAAATAATAAAGTCCCCAAAATTCAAAATAAATTTCAAGCAATGAAAAATTTTAGAGAGTCCAGCTCGATCGAGCTCTCTCATGCTGAAATTGAGATCCTCTATAATTATTTTAATGATCAATCAAATTTCTCGACTTGGGGCGGACGCTCGGTTTCGGTTGAACAAGGAGTTCGCGACATGCTTAACTTTTTTAAAAATCATTACCCCGAAATCGCTGAAATATACAAAAATCCTGAGATCATCGTAAGTGGAAGACGAGTTCGGCCCGATATTTATTTTATTCTATTCGGAAATCTTGGCGAATCTGAACAGAAAAGAATCGAAATACAAGTCAAAATGTACGATGAAAAGAGCCCCGTAAAATTAAATGAAGCCAGTACATCCATTGATTTACTTCAAAATTTCAAATTAGAATACCTTTACTTTTTAACCACATCTCCTTTAGACTTAAGACTAAAACAACGATTAAGAGAATTTGGGCAGCGAGTTGGTGGCTTTAACCCCCTAAATAAAGAACAAATAGCTTACCTTACACTTATATTACCAGATCGTTTTGAACAGATCTTTAAAAGAAGAAAAACCCTTGATGATTATCAATATCTGTTCCAAAAAATCTTTAATTTTTCATTCGACTTCTTTCTTGGC
>CAZYEE010000396.1:0-3126 GCA_964646355.1 uncultured archaeon
AAAAAAAGATTTTTATATGTTAAAAGTATATAATTATACAACAGATTATATATTTTATAATATTATCAGAGTTATTAAAGGTCAGTGTAAATAATTTAAATATTAAAGTTATTTTAATGGATTTGTTATTAAATACTTTAAAACTTCAAATAATTAAGGGATTTTTACACTGTCCTGTCTGGTTCATTATTTATTCAAGAAACCTTGAAAAATTTGTAATTAATACCTATTATGGCTATTATATTACAATATATTTGATAATTTAACGAGGTGGTTCAAGATATGTCATCGAATTTTTCAAGGTTCGGTCAGCAAGAGGAATCTATTTCTGATTATAATTCTGATAATCTGAATCTATTAGAAGAACCTTTACAGGATTATGTGAACGAAAATTTGCAAGCTATAGAGGCAGAAGATTATTATAAAGAGCAAGTACCCCCTAAAAAGTGTTTGATTATTGCAGCTGGACGTGGGAGCAGATTATCTGATAGGTGTGAATCCAAACCCCTATTACCATTATTAGGTTTGAGATTAATTGAAAGAGTCATCTTGACAGCAAAAAAAGCGGGGCTTGAAGAATTTTATATAGTAACAGGATATAACGGTAAGGAATTACGAAGATTTCTTGATGAATTAAGTAGAAAAAGAAATATTACAATAAAATACATATTTAACGATGAATGGAGAAGAGGCAATGGAATCTCGGTATTGAAAGCAAGGGATTACATTGACGATGACTTCGTATTACTAATGTGTGATCATATTTTTGATGAAAATATCTTAATTGAATTAATAGACGAGCCACATTCACCTGATGAAATTATTATGGCATTGGATTATAATATTATGACTAATAATTTAATCGATATAGATGATGTTACAAAAGTATTTGTGAAGAATAAACGCGTTAAAGATATTGGAAAAGAAATATATCGATATAATGCATTTGACACCGGTATTTTCCTTTGTTCGCCAATATTATTCAATGCACTGGAAGAAAGCATCGAAAATGGCGATGAATCACTATCTGGAGGAATAAGGATTCTAGCTGAATACAATAGAGTTAAGGTATTTGATATTCGAGATCGGTACTGGATTGATGTGGATGATAGTAAAGCATATAAAAAAGCTAAAAAATTATTACTTTCAAAATTGAAAAAGAAGTCTGATGGGCCCATATCTCGGTATCTTAATAGGCCAGTATCTATGAGGATCACGCAGAAACTTGTCAAATATAATATTACACCAAATCAGATTTCATTATTATCGTTTATCTTGGCAATAATAGGGAGCATATTTTTCTTATCCGGTGGATATTTTAATTTAGTTGCTGGAGCATTGCTGGCACAATTTGCCTCCATAATTGACGGTTGCGATGGTGAAATCGCCAGATTAAAGATGATGGCGTCCGATTTTGGTGGCTGGTTCGATGCAGTGTTAGATCGATATGCGGATGCTTTTCTGTTGTTCGGCTTAACATACTATATATATACGATATTTCCAGGTTTTCTAACTTTGTTTATTGGATTTCTAGCAATCATTGGTTCATTTATGAATAGTTATACCGCTGATAAATATGATGGACTTATGAAACAAAAACTTGGGAACAAATCAGCATACTTTAGACTGGGAAGAGATGTACGAATAATAATATTATTAATCGGTATACTATTAAACCTGGGATTCCTTGTATTGATACTAATTGCAAGCATAATGAACTTTGAGAACATTAGAAGAGTGGTGGTTCTTTATAAAAATCAATAATAAAGAATTATCAATCAAAAACAAAAAGATAAATGCGCTAATAAACAAGATTGAGGAAATAATAAACAATTCAAAAGTACCAGAAGATCCCATTCATTCAAAAAATACTTTAACATGGGTATACAGATTAGAAAAAGATGTAGATATACCTTTAATAATTTCCGCGTTAGGACACGATATTGAGAGAGCTATTGAAGATTTAAAAGTAAAAAGAGCTGATTATGAAACCTATAATGAATTTAAAAAGGCACACGCATTGAATAGTGCAAAAATACTTAAAAAAATTATGATCAAAAATAAAATTGACAATGATATTATAAATGAAACCTATTATCTCGTAAAAAGTCATGAATTCGGTGGTAATAAAAAAGCAGAGATTTTAAAAAATGCTGATACTTTATCTTTTTTTGATACTAATTTGCATTTTTATTATCAAAGAAATTCTCTAGATGATACGAAAAAGAGAATTTTATGGGGTTATAGAAAATTACCTATAGAATTAAGGAAATTAGTCAAACAAATGAACTATCCTGATAAGAATTTAAAAAGGCTTGTGATAAATTTAATCGCAAACGAGTAGTTTTAATTTATATCGAGAATTTTTCAGATTCAAAAAATGAAAATAATCCCTTAATAAATTTTTTTAACAACAAGTGGTATTTATTTTAAAATTTTTTAATTAATGAATTAATTATATTCATTTTAAATTAATTTGGAATATATTAGACCATAAATTATTAATCTATCACCATTTATTTATAAATATCCTAACTCAAAAATCAATGGCGCATTATGTCAAACTTTTTTGTCGAGAAAAACATAAGCTTTTTATATTTTACAATAAGTGTGTATTAAGTTGCAATTATTTGGTATGAAAATTTACCGAAAAGTTTTTAAAAAAAGTGAAATTCATAACTTTGAGAATTAAATAATAGTTATATGTAGAATTAAGAAATGACCGACCTTCCATTTAATAAGGTTGTGTTTAAAACAACACATAATTCGTATAGTGGTGGACTAAAAAGGTCTATTATTTATCAATTAGACTCAAATGTTCGGGGAATTGAATATGACGTTCATTTAATTAACATGAATTCACATCATGATTTCAAATTGGGGCATAATAAATGCGAAGAAAATGTTTATCATTGGGAGGATAATCCAAATTCTTATTATTTGAATGATTGGCTTAGTTTGATCAAAAACTGGTCTAAAAAACATCCAGGACATGAGCCTATTACTTTATGTATAGATATTAAAAATAAATTCAGTAATAGTTATGTAGATACAAAAATAAATCGCCTAAATTTGATGATAATAAATAATTTGAGGAATTCAGTTTATACAAATAAAGAACTTCTT
>CAZYEE010000397.1:0-2149 GCA_964646355.1 uncultured archaeon
AAAACATTTAAATAAATAATAAAGATCTATATTCTCTTTAAGCCCATATTTTAAATAATATATGACTGTTATTACTCTATTTTTTAAACAAACCAAAAAAATAACACTAATAAATCAAAATCTATTACTTTTTATTAAAATTATTCAGTCAATTATATCATATAAAAATATTAAATCTCAAGCATAATTAGAAAAAAATTGTATTGCAAATAAAAATGAGTAGAAGCTTAAAAATTATTGAATATTTTAAAAAATTGTATAGAGCATCAACAAAAAAAATAAAGAAATATATCCCATTAAGGATTCTAGTCTTTACCATTAATATTATTTCATTTATTATTTTCATAATTTCTCTAGTATTTGAGCTCCCAATATTAACATTAATCTTTATCGTTGTATTTTTTATAACGCTTTTAAAATTAATTTAGTTGGTGTGATGATTAGTGATCGATTTAATATTCATTGATTTAATAATATTAACGATTTTTTTATGTGTTATCCTTTTAATCATTCTTGAAAAAAATAGAGCCCTTGTATCCTTAACCGGCTCAATGTTTGTAATCATAATAATTTATTTCTGGCATTCAAGCATTCCTTCAACTGCTCATATTGAAATTTCTGAATTTATTGGTAATAGCGTTAGTATTATCGCATTGATAGTGGGCCTAATGCTATTGGTGCAAGTTTTGATTGAATCTGGTGTTTTTGAATATATCGCTTTAAAAATGATTAAAATTTCAAAAGGTTCGCCCTTTAAAATATTTTTATTATTTATTTTATTAACTTACGGCATGAGTATAATAATGGTAAATGTAGGTGCAATCTTAATAATTGTTCCACTTACTATAAGGACTTGTAAAATATTAAAAATCGAGAAAGCTTTACCATATTTTATTGTAGGCGAGCAAATCTCTACTGTCTGCTCTGGAATTGTACTACCCATTTCCTCAATTCCTAATATTATCATCTTCACCGAATTGGGCTTTAGCTTTCTTGATTTCTTATTATATACTACTCCATTATCCTTCATTATTTTGATTTTTGTAATTGGATTTATGAAAAAAGTATATCTTAATAAAAAAGATAGACTAAAAGACCCTCCTGAGTACTTAAAACAATATTTACAAGATTTTGATGAAAAATTGGTCATAACAAATATGAACTTTTTTAAATTATCAATTATAATGTTATTTTTAATAATAATTTTCATAATCTTATTTCAAGCTTATGCATATATCGTGGTATTTATTGGTGTCATAATTTTATTAATTTTCAGCAAACTTGAAGTAGAGAAAATCCTTAAAAAAATCGACTGGAACACTGTCTTCTTTATTATCGGATTATTTATCATAATTGATACAATGCAAGAATTGGGCATTTTAAACTACATAGGCTCATTTATCTTGAGTATTACAGGTGGAAATATTACATATACCTCATTTGCAATTTTATGGATCTCTGGATTAGCATCTGGTGTCGTCGATAATATTCCTATTACATTAACATTAACCGGCCCAATTAATAACATAATCATCACTCAACACGCTTCATTAATACAACAAAAATTTATTGATACATCTTTGGTAGTAGGCGCATCCCTTGGCGGGTGTTTCACACCAATCGGTAGCCCAAGCGGGGTCTTAACACTCCAACTAGCAAAAGACAACAATATTGTAAATTTAAACTCTAAATTCTATTTTAAAATAGGTTTTATAATAACATTGACCAATTTTATAATCGCAACGTTCTACTTGCTGATTCTAAACATGTTTTTGGTTTAAAATTAAATATTCTATTAATCTACAAGAAATTATGAACTAGATTTTATGTAAATTATTATTTATATAATAAACATATTTTGTTAATTATTTTTAAAAACATAACCTAAAAAAATCTACATTTTTTAATCTTTAAAAATAGTTATTTTATCGGAAAAACCCAATTTTGAAAAAAATTTTTTTAAGTTTTGTTTTTACATATCTCAATAAATGGGCAATTTACACATATTGGTTTTGGTTTTCTATAATGAAATCGTCCAATATCGAAAAGTGCCCAATATATTTTTTTCGGGTTTAAATCAGCTAATTTTTTAAGTATCAATTTTTGTTCAAATTTTTTATCTATATTCCAAACATTTTTGCATATTCTT
>CAZYEE010000397.1:2159-3118 GCA_964646355.1 uncultured archaeon
CTATGCCAGGAAGTAATAATAATTCCTTTTTATTATTTGGAATTTTTCCATCATATTTTAGACATATTTCATTTGCTAGTTTCTTTAATCGGGTAGCTTTTTGATGATATAATCCAATGGGTTTGAAAATTTCTTCAATTTCCTCTATTTTAGCATTTTTAATAGAATAAAAATCAGGGAATTTTTTTATAAATCTTTCAAATGATAAATTATCGATAATAGCTTTAGCTGTAGTATGCTGTAATAATATTTCTGCGATTAATATTTCATAAGGTGCTGTATTATCATAGCGCCATGGATATTTATTGATACCATTTTTCCATTTTTCATAAAACCAATTTAATATTTTTTTAGAAAGTTCTTTAAGTATATAATCGTCCATTTAATGCCCCTTAATTTGTAAATATTTTAATAATGTATTCTTATAATGAAATTTGGCTATTGTTTTAAGATATTGAGTATCTTTATCATCATTAATATAGTTTAAAATGATTTTTATGTATTTAGCTAATTCAAATGCCATTAAAGGAGGTACTGCATTTCCTATCATTATTGCTGTATATTGATTATTTTTAGTAAAAATAAAATCATCAGGAAAGCTTTGGATTCTTGCTCCCTCTCTAAGTGTAAGTCCCCTATTTTCTGTAGGATGTACAAGGTCTCGTACTCTGAAAGATGTAGTAAGTATGGTTCTAGAAGGGGTATTTCTTGAAAGTCTCATATACATTGGTCTTATACCTGATTTTGTATTGATATCATAAGCTGTATATTTTTGTCCATTTTTAATATAAACTTTCTTTCTGATCCATTTATCTTTTAAAAGAGTTTCTAATATTTCTTTAGGAGGTCTATTTAGATTTTTATTATTTTTGGGATATTTTTCAGGCCAATAAAATCTACCATTTTTATCCACAGGAAACTTATTTTCCCCGATGTAACCTTCCTTATATTTACCTTTT
>CAZYEE010000398.1:0-3117 GCA_964646355.1 uncultured archaeon
TATCGGGTGGATTTAAATGTAGGTTTCAAATCAACTTAATGTGTCGAACTTTAGTTAAGTAAAGAATTATTTAAAATAATTTTAGAATTTTTTCGACTAAAAATTTTAATACAATTTTTTTTATTTTTTAATAGGAGGAGTAGAGGGATACTGTGTGGAATTAAGACTAATAATAATTAACTTAGAAGGAATAGATCAATCTAAGATAATATATCATAATAATGGAATAATATTCATTAATTTATGGAAAAATTAAACATGAATTGGAATATAAAATAAAAAAGAACCCAAATTATAAATGGAGAAACGATAAGGGTTAAATAAAAAAGAAAGAACTTCTAAAGAAAATAAGTATATATAAGAGAAAAAAATATAATAAATAGAAATAAATGATATAAAAAATAAGAAGAATGAGATAATTTGAGCAAGAAAGAACCATTAAAAGTTTTAATAATGGGGCTAAGGTCAGCAGGGAAGACCTCATTAGTGAAAAATATATTTGAAGGTAGAGAATGGGAGGAAATAAAAAATTTAAAACCTACAGAATTTGTAGAAACAGTGGAATATAGATACAGAGGATTATTAAAAGTAACGGTATTCGATGCGGGAGGACAAAAACAGTTTATATATTCATATTTCACGGAATTGTGGAGCAATAAGATATTTGGAAATGTTGGTGTATTCATTTGGGTCATAGATTCATCAGAACCTGAACTATTTGAGGAAGCTAAAGCAGAATTAAAGAAAGCAATGAATTACTTAAGGGAATTTAGCCCTGGAGCTAGGAAGTTTTTAATAGCAAGTAAATATGATAAACACAAAAAGACATTAGATGAGATAAGAAAAGAATTTAAGGATATGGAATTGGAAGAGATATCGGCAACAAGTATACCTCTGGGGATTGCTCGGGAAATAATATGCACTATAATAGATTATTCATTAATGGACAGGTATAAAGAACGGGTTAAGAAACTAGAAAAAATATTGATGAGGTTCAACAAGAATGAAAACGCAATAATGAGCATGATTGTAAACAAAGAAGATGGACTGGAGATAGCATCTTCGATAAGTATAAAAAAGATAAATCCAAAGCTAAAATACATATCTATGAAAACATTATATGCCCCAATGGAAAAAGCTCAGTCAATATTCGAATCAATGGAACATGAAAAATGCGACTTTATAGTATCTCATCTTGGCAACTATTTTATAGTCGTATATAACCTAGAAGAAAGGGTGGTATTAATATCGGTGCTTGAGGAAAGAAATTTTAAAATAGCATCAATGCTGAAACGATTAGGGGGAATGAAGGACCAAATAATCAAAATATTAGAAGAATGAATATAAAAAAATTTCATTATGAAGATCTGAAAATTGGAAAGATCTCATTTTGAGCTATTCTCCTTTTCCTCTTCCTTTTTCTTATCAAGTCCAAAAAATTCTTTCATTTCCTGGATCAATGCAGCACGAATAGAGGTAGGTTGCTTGGGTCTATCGGGAAGATTCTTAGGAATAGGTTTGAGGATTTTGCTACGGAAAGCACTGATTTCATGCTCATCTGGTGGCTTTGAAGATGACGTAGGGGCACTAGATGCTGAAATTGAGGGAACAGTATCTATAGTGGACGAAAGTGCTTGATTACAAATATTGGGCTTGGGCTCAATAGGAGATTTCTTATCTTTATTAACTGAAGTCTTTAAACCATTACTTGAGAGATAAGATTGACGATTAAGCTCTAATTGCTTAGCTAGATCATTTAAGCATACATTATAACTATTAAAGGCTTCGGTAACCTCCCTGCTCCAATCCTCAAATCTAGAAATCCTAGACTCAAGATCGAGCAACCTATTCTCTAACATACCCAGCGCATTGATAACCATCATAACAAATTTTTCCATCTTTTCAGTGGAGGGCTCGTTATTGGGCATAAATTAATCAACTCATAGATAGATAATACATTCAAATATGTGATATGTTTCCGAGTAAATTAAAAAAATGGCGGACTAAAAGTCTTTTGATTGGAAAGATTTTGATTTAATTTAAGGTTATGGAAAATAATAGAAATGATACACATTTCTATGATTATATAATATAAAAAAACATGCCTCAATTAAGAATAATTATAAATATCATAAATATCATAATACCCCTCGTTTACATTTATACAGCCATAAATACTTCAGGAAAAATTAGAAAAATCTCGATGATAATAGCGATAGGGATTATTATATTTATTTTAGGACAAGCCGCTCATAGCATCAATATATGGGATATTTTCGATTACAACATTGCATATTCTTTATATTATTACGCCTCTCCCACCGCTCTAATTATAGGAGGACTGATGCTGTTTTATGGTCTGTTAAAAACTTAGGGTTAATATTAAGTAAAAATCTATCTTCAGATTTGATATTGGACAAACTTTTCAAGATAAAAGTAAAAATAAATGGAAAAATAATGGAGATATATGCATTAAAGACCAAAAAGAAAATAGAAGTCAAACAATAAGTAATAGGAGAATAAAGAAGATCAATAATCTATCAATCTATTGGATACAAGATCCATTTTTCTACAAAAAATAGGGAAAATTTAAAGTTAGAATGGAAATTTATAGTTTTTTCTTTTCTTATAATCTATGAAAAACACTTTGATTATAATTAATAAAAATAGTCCCATGATTAGCCAATTTAAAGAAAAGCCGGGAACCGATCCAGTTTTTGTGCTCCAGAACCGTTGGTATTTAATATAATTATTAGTGAAGCCTGACTGGGCGAGCGTTAAGTTAGTGAAGTATTCGATTTTTAGGACATCATCATTAAATCCTGGTTTGTTTGGTTCGATGCAGAATCGGGCGTAGAGCGCTTCGGTGCCGTTCATTTCGGAATAATCATAGGGTACAATTTTTAGGATACCGCTTTGATTGTTTCCCTCGATTTGAAATACCAAGCTTTTACCAAAATAAATATAATTAGGTAAAGACTGGCCCCATGAATCGGTCGCAAGTCCTATCAAATCAGCGGGTAGGTTTTTAGATTTATTTCTAGGGTCACGATAAAAAGTTTCATTGTTTAAATATTTCTTATAAAAGAAAGTGACTTTTCCGCCCTCATATTTTCT
>CAZYEE010000399.1:0-3104 GCA_964646355.1 uncultured archaeon
TAGGAGGAATTCTATTTAAAAGATAACCATAAATTAATGCTTTTATTGCATTTAGTATCCAAAAGGATAAACTATCTTTAAAAGGTATTGTTATAATATGTTTTAACCAATAGTTCAATCCATGTCTTGTTTTAAGTCCCAAATATTTTGCTAAAATGCTGGTCCAATTAATTAATGGAATTTGGCGTTTTCTTTTAATAAAGGTGGAAATGAAGTTTTGTCCGAATAAGGATTGAAGTGCATGGCATCCAAGGCATATAGAAACCAGAATGTCAGCGTTAGCTTCAATTGCTTCTTTTGAAATCGGTATATTATTGTTATTTAGCACAATATCAAGTGGTCTATGCGGGAATGCTCGGAGAATGCAGTATAAATCACAAATAGCGTTTAATTTATTATGATTCATCTCTGAAATTGATGTGCTTGGTAGTTGAGATAATAAATTCCTTATGCCGTTAACATCCCCTGCTCTAGCAAGATGACATGAATCATGAATAGTTAATACAATCTCTTTATCAGGTATTTTAAGCATTTTTTTTAATTTAGGATTTTTTTTCAGAAGATCGCCAATATAAGTTGAAGCATGAATGACTTCTAAGTCAAAATCCTCAATAATATTTGGTGCTATTTGTGTTAAGCCCCAATTGCAAGTTGGGCAATGAATGATTACTTTTTTTGTTCTATATTTTTTGATCTCATTAATTAAATTAATTAATACCTTTTTTCCGTATTTATAATTACCTAATAAAAAAAGAACTGTGCCACAGCAAACGGCTCTATTATAATGGCCTTCAATAAGTCCATAATCAATACCTAATTTTTCTAAAATTTCTAATTGTGAATAATACAAATCTGGTAATAATTGTATTCCACAACCCGAGAAAAATACTACCTCTCGTTTTTGGGGTTTGCGTCGGAAGTCCCATTTTTCTCTCTCTTTTTCAGGTATGAGTAAATTATTCATATATCTCCAAAATGAATATAACCTTCGGGTTCTTAAAAATCGGCCCAAGAATCCTGGTAATATATGAGGAGTCCATGCGAATCTCGGATATATGTGAGATAAATCATTTCTCAGCGCAGGAAGTAGTTCTGTTAGTTTAATATTATTTGGACAAGCGTATTCATGATATTTACAATAAATACAAGCTTTTATAAATTTTTTAATCTCCTTACTTTTCTCTCCTGTCTGGAAAAAGTCTTTCCAATGTTTCCAAATTGGGAATTTTGTCCTTTTATATGCATAACAATATTTAAAACAAGTACCGCATTCAGTACAATTATTAATAATATTTTTTTTGAAATTAATGAATTCCTCAAACATATTTATCCCTATGAATATACACTTAGAGCTCTTATTAACAAGACTCCCAGATTGAGCGCTTTTATTTTTAATAATATGAATTAATATATTATCTAAATATTAGAACTGATATGATTACACCATAAAACTTTTTTGGATTTTTAAAATCCATTCAAAAATTTATTCTGATTTAATAAAGCTTTGTCCTTTTAATTATAATAGTAAATCTTTATAAGTTTTTAGTTAGAAAAATTGATTTTGCATATTTGTAGAATTAAGAGCCAATTAATTAAGGATATATAGCATAGAATTAAGGATATTACTATAGAGGATTAATTGAAGGATATAAATCGTAGTGATATAATATAAAATGTTGTGGGTTAAAAAATCGTGAGTTAGAAATCAAATAATAAATTTTCATATAAATGATAAAGTTTTTAAAATATAAACGACTTTTGCTAAAATATTTTAATTATTAATTGAAAATAAAGATAAATTTTTTTAAAATAAGGTCATTTAATTATGCTTATAGTCCATCTAAAATAATTATTTTTTAAAATTTTACAAATCCGATAGTATAATATCCTTCTTGTTTTTCTACATAGTCTAAAGTTCCATAATAATTAAGTAGAAATTTTTTAAGTTCGGAAACGATCGAATCATGAACTGGTTTAGGTACTTGAGTGTGCCAGGTCATTAGCTGGTTTTCAAATTCATATAGGACCTTTTTAAGTTCTTTAGTAATAGAATAAGAGCCTTGAATTACTTCAAGTTCAGCATGGAGTTCATTTTTAATGAAGGAGGGTATCTCTGCCCAATCAGCACCAAAATAGAAAAGAGGATAACCAAATTTTTTTCGTAATTCTAGATATTTTTCATTTGAAGGGCATTTATTTAAGATTTTAATTCCTGGTCCACCTGTAACGATAATAAGCATTTTTTGATCTTTAATACAAGATTTTATTTCTTTTAGGCATTGTTTCCATTTGGAAAGTAAATGAATAGTTCTGATCAAAAGAGTCATATCAAAGATATTTGGTTTAAAAGGGAGCCAATAAGCATCAGCGAGAATAAGATGTATTCTATGAGTGTTGTATTTTTTTATAACTTTTTTAAGCATTTTAAGAGAGATATCTATACCAATATATATAGGAAACAATTTTCTGGTTTTCGATAAAAATTTAAGTGCCATACCAGTTCCGATGCCGATTTCAAGGATGAGAGGTCTTTCAGACTTTCTGAATCCTGCTTTATTGAAAAGTAAGAAAATTAAAGATTGGAATGAGCTGGAAACATCCCTTGTCTTATCGTAAATATCTGCATAAATGTCGAAATTAAAATATTCTTTTAGATTTTCAATATTTTTTGTCATCAACGATCCCATAAATTTAAAATTGATTATTTAAGAAAAAATGGTTGGATAGTTATATTAATTTTTTCAGAGAAATAGTTATTATAAAGATTTAATAATAACGGTTTGGCTTAGAGATAATTTCTAAAAAATAAATCACAATTCGTTATGCGTTTTCCTATGACTAATTCTATGAAATTACAGAATACTGTGAACTTATAGGATATTAATAAATTTTATATTTTAAAAACTTAGCTTAATTTTAATATATTTTGGAAGAAAATAAACACATAACAAATTTTTAGGAAAAATTCATTTCCAATTGAAATCTTTTTTATCACAAATTTAAATGTGTGAAAAAAAAAGAATATAAACGCATAACAAATTTTTAGGAAAAATTCATTTCCAATTGAAATCTTTTTTATCACAAATTTAAATGTGTGAAAAAAA
>CAZYEE010000400.1:0-3102 GCA_964646355.1 uncultured archaeon
CAATTCCTGAGATTAGTGCACCCACTCCAATAATCAACTGGTATGTACCTAACGGGGCTAATATTTGAAGTATATCTGAAATCCCTGGCCATTCAATAACACCAGTTATATAGTCGGGTAAAAAAGGTCCAAACCATTGAACTATAGCTTGAAAAACATAAATTCCACCAAGTATTATTAAGAACGCATTTAATAATTCATTACTATCTGGAATTTCGTTAATGTCCTTAAATTTATATCTGCAGTACTCATTATATTTACAAGTATTAGATTTTTTCTTTTTTACTTCCATTTTAAATCCCTATTTTCTCATAATTTCTATTATTTTCATAATATTTTAAATTTGTATTATTTAATTTTTCAATCTAAATCATAATTTTACTTTTTTCTATATTAAATTTGATGTAATAAATTTTTGTTTTTCATTGATTATATTTATTTTTTAGTATTCTTATTGAATTAGACAAATATTTAATTTATTCATTATTCAGTTAAAAAGGACGAAAAAATGAAAATAATGTTTTTATGTGCCCATCCAGACGATCTAGAACTTTGTGTTGGCGAATTCATTTACCAGTTAAATAAAATACATGATGT
Source organism: uncultured archaeon (assembly GCA_964646355.1). Taxonomy (GTDB): domain Archaea; phylum Asgardarchaeota; class Lokiarchaeia; order Helarchaeales; family HEL-GB-B; genus HEL-GB-B. Next base: position 598 of record CAZYEE010000400.1, read on the forward strand.
TTGGATTGTTAGTGCGACCAGAGGTGAATGGGGGACTGTTAATAAAAAATTAAAAGGTAAATGGCTGGCAAAAATCAGGGAAAATGAGCTAAAAGCAGCAGCCTTAGTGAATGGGGTCCCTCCTCATAAAGTAAAATTTTTAGGATATATTGATGGGGAAATTGAGTTTAAAGAACCTATCATAATGAACATAATTAATTTTATCGAGAAAAATAATTTTGATATAATTTTTGCGCCTGAGTATTTTTTTACATATTATTTTCACTCTGATCATACGAATCTCGGTAAAATTATTTTATATTATGCTTACATAAATAAAAATAAATCGAAAAAAAATGTTTTTTATTATCATTCTGTATATAATAATGTCTTCATTAGAGTAGATATGCGGAGAACACATAAGGCCATAATGAAACATAAAACACAAATCTTATTAATTGGTTTCTTTATTGCACTAAGACCTGTTTTAAATTTACTTAATGGATTAATAAGTAAAAAATTGCCTTTTGCTGAAGGTGTCCGTAAATTAGATTTAAATACTGAAAAAAACTTAAAACTGCCATTATTTTATCGAATACTTTATCATTTCTTTGAAATAGGCAAATCATTTGAACGTCCTTGGAAAAAAGAGACCAAAAATTAATTTTCGCTAAAAATTTCTTTATAACAATGTTTTTAATATTAGTATCATGATAAAGTTTCTATATTTCATGAAGTTTAAGCAAATATCTCTCTCTTTTTCAAGAAATTTTGATTTAAAAATCTTAATTTATTTCTAAATTTTATTATATCTGATTATATGGTTATATAATTTCAATTTAAATCCTAAAAATCTAAATTTTATTATATTCTTTTTTTCACACATTTAAATTTGTGATAAAAAAGATTTCTATTGGAAATGAATTTTTCCTAAAAATTTGTTATGCGCTTATTTTTTGGGTATTTTATAAAAAATTTTATTGGAAATTAATTTCAACTGAAATTTGTTAGTTGTTTTATTTATTTAATTCCTTGACCATGAAATTATAGATATCAGCGGATAAATACATGATCTCATTTAAGCGGTTTAGAAATTTTAATGCTTCCTTAATTTCTAAAAGTTTATGTTTTACGAAATCTTTTAATAATCCTAAAGTTCCTTTTACCTTTAATTTCATTATTCTTGCAAAAATTCTAGCCTCCTCATCGTCTAATAAAATAATTTTATTTTTAGAATTAATTGCAAGTAAGATCGCTTCTAATTCTCCTCGATGTAATTTAGTAGTCCTGGGCGAAATCCTATCAAAATTGACGTTTTTTACTACAATTTGACTATTTTTTATTTTCTCTTCAATAAGAAATGCATCTGCATGCCCATTTTTTTTACCTTTTATTATAACTTCTTGAAAAACTGTTTCAGGAATAAAAATTATATCGTAAAGCATAAATAAATAGTCTAAAAGCTGCGCTTTTGCTAGGTGTATTAAAGGTCCAGAATTACTGACTGCTGTCCTCTTTGAATTCATATTTTAATTCCTCTTTAGAAATAGGAAACGGAATATTTTGTTCTCGCAATAGATAAAGAAATGAACGATATGACTCCCCACAATATTCAGCAGCTTTCCAAATTGTCCATCTTTTAAGCCTAACATTTTCTAATGCCTCCTCCTTTTTGAAACTCTTTATTCCTATTTCGATAGCCTTTCTTGCGACTGTTGATTTATCTGTTTTCATTTTCTTTGCTATAGCTTCTAATTCCTTGTCTTCTTTTTCATCAATTCTAATTGATAAAGTTTTCATTTTTATCTCATGTATACAATATCATAAATTGTATATAAACCTTTTTACAAAAATTAAACGCCACAAATTTTTCCAATTTAAAACAGAATATACTGATTAATTTTCAGTAATTATTTAAATTTTTTCTAAGTTTGCACTAATATTACGCAACATTATAAACATTTTTCTAAATATAACAATAATAAATTAAAAATTAATTGTTAAATTTTGTAAAATAAATATTGAAACTTTTAAAGAAAAAACATGCTGTAAGACTTTTTGAATTACTCCTTTACTATGAAAATGAAATGGTTAATAGTAATTAATTCACATAAAGTATATATTTTAAAAAAATAGACTATCTATCAGAGAATTTTTTCCTTAAATATTATAAAAATTTAAATATTAAATTAGTGAAGTTGCAAAATATATTATTCGGAATGAGATAAAATGATTAGTAAAAAGTCCACAATACCAATTTTAACTATCTTATTAACGATATGTTTAGTAACACCAGTTTTTGCTGCACCTACCGATTATCTTTTAAAAGATGGTGATATTCCGGGCTGGTATTTGTACAAAGAAAATACGATGAGTGTAAGCTAGACAACAGGTAATATGTCAATGGCATGGCAGATCTGGATTAATGCCCCTTCTTGGGTAAACGCTACAAAAGCTGTTTGTTTGATGGTAGTAGAATTCCCAGATGATATTAGTTCAGCAATATGGACTACATTAAAAAATTTA
>CAZYEE010000401.1:0-3100 GCA_964646355.1 uncultured archaeon
CAAGCGAAAAATGGGAACCGATTATAAAATAAAGATTGATGGTAAAGAATATACTCCTCAAGATATTTCTGCAATGATTTTACGAAAAATTAAACGTGATGCAGAAGCATTTCTTGGAGAAGAAGTAACTGGCGCAGTTATTACTGTCCCAGCTTATTTTAACGATAATCAACGTCAAGCTACAAAAGATGCGGGACGCATCGCTGGATTCGATGTAAAAAGATTAGTTAATGAACCAACGGCTGCAACATTGGCATACGGTCTCGATAAAAAGGGTAAAAACTTGATTGTTGCAGTTCTCGATCTTGGAGGCGGAACATTTGACGTAACGATTATGGAAATGGGAGACGGAGTATTTGAAGTCAAAGCAACATCAGGTGATACTCAACTTGGAGGTACAGATATGGACAAAATCCTTGTAGATTACATAGTTGAGGAATTCAAAAAACAAGAAGGCATAGATTTACGTAATGATAAAATGGCGATGCAACGTGTAGTTGAAGCAGCTGAAAAAGCAAAAATAGAATTATCAACAGTCCTAGAAACAACAATAAATCTTCCATATATTACTGCTGATAGTTCTGGTCCAAAACATTTGAATATGACATTAACAAGAGCAAAATTAGAGGATTTAGTTGAACCTGTCTTAAGAAGACTTGAACCTCCTATAAGAAGAGCGCTTGAAGATGCAAAAATTGATAAGGACAAAATTAATAATATTATCCTAGTGGGCGGCCCAACAAGAATGCCTTGTGTACGTCGCAAATTTGCTGAAATTTTTGGTAGAGAACCCGAACGTGGCATTGATCCTATGGAATGCGTTGCTATGGGTGCCGCAATCCAAGCAGGTGTTTTAACAGGTGAAGTCGAAGACATTTTACTGTTAGATGTTACTCCCTTATCTCTGGGTGTAGAGACTCTTGGTGGAGTATTTACTAAATTAATCGAGAGAAATACAACAATTCCTACTAGAAAAAGTGAGATATTCACAACAGCTGCAGATAATCAACCAGCAGTTGAGATTCATGTCCTACAAGGAGAACGTCCACTAGCAAAAGATAATATCACTTTAGGTAGATTTCACTTGGTCGGTATTCCGCCAGCCCCTAGAGGAGTACCTAAAATTGAAGTGACTTTTGATATTGATGCTAACGGTATTTTACATGTAAGCGCAAAAGATCTTGGAACTGGAAAAGAGCAGAAAATCACGATAACCGCATCAACAAAACTATCCGAAGATGAGATACAAAAGAAAATCGAAGAGGCCAGAAAATATGAAGAAGAGGATAAAAAGCGCTTAGAAAAAATAAAGCTTAAAAACGAAGCAGAATCACTGATATATCAATCTGAAAAATTAATGAAAGAACATCAAGACAAATTGGATGATACACTCAAGAAAAAGATAGAAGATGCAATTGAGCAATTAAAGAAAGATATGGAATCTGATGACGCCAGTAGAATAAAATCGGGTGTTGAAAAATTGACTTCAGCAATTCAAGAATTTTCGGTCAAAATATATCAACAAGGTGGTATTCCTGGTGGTGCAGGACCTACCCCTGGTGCAGGCCCATATACTGGAACTGGGACTCAGGCAACACAGCCACCCTCTGAAGAAGATGTTGTTGATGCCGAGTATGATGTAGTTGATGAAGACGAAGATAAATAATTGTTTTTTTAAATACTTCTAAATATTTCTATAACCTTTTTTTTTCAAATGCATGATTAACCTAATTCATGCAATATAAAATTAATAAAGTAAGTTTTTAAAGAGTATTTAATTAAGTTTTTATTGAATATCGCTAATGTATTCTGATATATTTAATAAGAGGTATCAATAAAATGTCAAGTACGCGTAAAAGAGATTACTATGAAATACTAGGCGTATCTAGGGATGCGACGACTGAAGAAATCAAGAAAGCATTCAGAAAATTAGCGTTAAAATACCATCCTGATAGAAATAAATCTCCAGATGCCACTGAAAAATTCAAAGAAATTGGAGAAGCTTATGAAGTTTTATCAGATCCAGAAAAAAGAAGAATTTATGATATGTATGGGCATGCCGGTCTTAAAGGAACTGCTTTTACTGATTTTAGTGGAATAAGATTAGATGATTTATTAGAATCGATTTTCGGTGGATTTGGTGGGTTCGGTGGATTTGGAAGTTTATTTGATTCATTTTTTGGAGGAAGACGATCAAGATCAAGAGGCCCTAGGGGCCCAGAACGAGGAGCTAATATTAGATATGATCTATATATAACTCTAGAAGAGGCTTATACTGGCACGAAAAAGGAAATAACAGTACCACATTTAGAGCAATGTAAAGAATGTAATGGTAAAGGTACTGCACCAGGCTATGAGCCTGAAATATGCCCTAATTGCAACGGTTCTGGCCAGCAGCAAACCGTTCAGAGAACCCTCATGGGTCAGATAGTAACAATCACCGATTGCAGACAGTGTAAAGGTTCTGGAAAAATTATTCGCAAAAAATGTTCTAAATGCAAGGGCGAAGGTGTTGTTAAGGTCGAACGAAAAATTGAAGTAAAAGTTCCTAAAGGTGTGGAAACTGGCAATAAATTAAAAATAAGAGGTCAAGGACAAGCGGGTAGATTAGGAGGCGAACCTGGAGATTTATATGTTGTTATTCATGTAGAAGAGCATGATACCTTCAAAAGGGAAGGAGATTATCTCTACACTGAAATCCCAATCTCTTATTCTCAAGCAGTTTTAGGTGATGAAATTGATATAAAAACTCTTGATGGTACTACTAAATTAAAGATACCACCAGGCACAAAAAGTGGCTCGATATTAAGAGTACCCGACAAAGGTATGCCTCGATTAAGAGGACACGGTTATGGTGATCTTCTAGTAAAAGTAGATATAGAAATACCAAAGAAGTTAAACGCTAAACAAAAAGAATTATTAAAAGAATTAAGAAAAATAGGGCTTTAATCAATCTAATTTTTGATAAACGAATTCAATCTTAAAATTATCTCAAAATATTAGGTTTATAATAATTTTAGAAATTTTTTTTTGTTATGAAATTAATATTATGCTATGCAAACTATGATTTCCAATAAAAATATTATTATCACAGGTAAAC
>CAZYEE010000402.1:0-3093 GCA_964646355.1 uncultured archaeon
CTCAGACAAGATTCCAATTCAAAAAATATGAACTTTAACGTATATGAAATATTATCCTTTATTTCTGAGGGTATAACCTTATATCCTGGCGATATTATAGGTACTGGGACTCCAGCGGGTGTAGGTATTGCTATGAATCCACCTAAATCCCTCAAATCTGGAGATATTGTTGAAATAAAAATCGAGAAAATTGGGTCTTTAAAGAATAGGATAATATCTTCTAAATGATTTGGAATTTTTTTGTATCCCTGATTACTAATCCTCTATTATTCATTCAAATTCTCATAATAATACTTTTAAATTTTTGTAATAAATTTAAATTCTTAATTAATAATATAATTACTTATAAAATCATTAAACATAGGCTAATGAGTCTTTTGGGGATGTCTCTACTATGAAAACGATTATTCAAGTCTTAGGAAATTATCGACAATATAATTATGTTAAATATCAAGTGAAATATAATGATTCTGAATCGATACACGAGGTTAAATTGAGTTCAAATGCAATTTATAATTGTTTTAAAGATATGGGTGAAAAATCGAAGATAATATTTTATATACCAGAAAGTTTGATTTCAAATATTGTAGATGATTTTACAGAAGCCAAAAAGTACATTGAAAATACAGAAAAATTCACAAAAATGGTAAACAAAGATCTAACAAAGCTTGTAGATAATCATGTGAATTATGAGTGCAGAATTATTTCCTCTATTGGTTATTACCCAAACAGAAATACTAATTATGCATTAGAATTTAACAATTTTATTGAAAATATCATTATTGAGATCTTTTTTGATCTTATTAAAATCGAGAATGACCTCATTTTTGATCTATCTACAGGTTTTAATCTATACACTCAGGCTTTAAGCGATGTTTCCCGGAATTTAATGGTTTATAATAAATTAAAAAGAATACTACAAGATGATTCAAAAATTAAAATACAATACGCAATAGTTCCACCTATTATTCCCTCAAAAAATAACTGGACTTATCCAATAATGTTTACAGATGTCAATGTTAAGGCTTTTTTTGAATTTCCTATCAAGAATCTTAAGAACTTAAAAAATATAAAATTAATTAATTTGAAACAATTTCCAATCCTTAATACAGAAATGCAAAATATTGCCAATAAATTTCCAAAAATTAGGAAAAAACATTCTGAATACATAGAAAATATTGTGAGAGCTTTTAATTCTATTAAATATAATACACCATTAGCATTTTATATCAAAGAAATAGTGAATTTACAAAAATATAATGATGTTGAGGATTCTTTTTTTGACCAGCTCTTGAGAATATCTGAGATAATAATTAATAACCAAAAAATTGAACAGACTGGTAATAAATTAACGATATATAGAATCAAAGCAGAAAAAAATAATTTAATAAACTTAATATTTGCAATAGCAATCAATTACAGTATAAAAGACTTCTTTTACGGCAGAATAAAAAATACATTATCAACCACCAAAAGTATATCCAATATTTTTAAAGAAGTATACCAGTTTCTAGGATTTGGTTCAAATGCACGGTTCTTAGAACGTGATATAAATAACATAGAGGTCTATAAAGATAACCTAAAAGAAAATAAATCCGTATTACTTCAAGACGTAATCAGATCTACAAAATTAAAAAATAATAACAAACTTGACAATATAGACATCAAGACAAAAGCTTACAAATTCTCTGATGAAAAACGCAACTTCTTTGCTCATAGTGGTCTTCTAAGCAATTTTACTTTATTAAAATTAATAAAACAAAAAAATACAAAGGAAATCCTATTATCATATATGAATAAGGAATCAATTTTCGATAGAATCAAAAAATGGTTATTACATCCCGAAGAATAAAAAATTAATAATAAAAAAATTGTTATTATACAAAAATTCCTTTTTAATTCTATACATAGAATATATATGAAACATAGCACTATATAAATTTCATATTATTGTTTTATGAACCTTATCAATTTTTTATTTCGATCAATATTTTATTTTCTCTATGATTTTTTCCTTATATCCTTTTTAAATGTGTGTAATCTTTTTAAGTAATAAATACTAATAAATATTAGAAAATAACTAAATGATGATTAGAATTGTTAAAGTCAAACACGAAAATAGCGTTTAGTTTGATTTATTTGGAAATAGCATTAATAATTTGGGCGAATGTTATAATACCTTATTTTGTAATCTTTATTCTATCAATAGCACCGACAATTCCAAGCCTTGAAATTGTTTTGTTTTTTCGGTGCATGGTTCAGTATATTACCCTTCTTATTGGAGGAATTTTACTTATTATTAGTGCCATATTATATGCAATTTCAACCAATAAAGATTATTCAAGTTTATCTAATATCGGATTTGGTTTAGGAGTTCCTGCTTGGGTCTTAATTTTAATTAGTTTTGGCGTTTCATTTGGGCGATCATTTTTTATTCTAATATATGCAGCAATAGCCATGTGCCCCATAATGTTATTTGGATTTATTCTGTTTGCAGAAGCTAATAATTTTAAAGGAAAAATAAACTCAACAGAAACAAAAAGCGTTTCATATAAAGCCTATAAAGAGTATAAAACATACAGTAGGACTTCTGAACCGACAAGAGATATTAAAGGATACGATACAAAAGCTAAATCAATACCAAAAGATAGGCACAGGTCGGTAATAACTAATAATACAACAAGTTATAAAGCATATAATCAATACGAACCTGAATCAAGGGTCGATAACATCCATCAATCTAAAAAAGTTTTTAAATTTTGTCACAATTGCGGAAGGAAATTATATTACACCGACAAATATTGTTATTATTGTGGAGAAAAGCAATGGCTTATTTAAATCTGTAAAATAAGATATATACTATTTTTTTCCGATTTTAGGATCAAATAGTTTGACATTCATTTATTTTACCAATTTTTATTTCAATTTCTTTTTAATCTAAGGTAAATTCATAATTTTATATAACTATAATCGATATCCCAAAAATTGATGTACAAATTTCAAGGTAAATTTGTCGTATTTTTTAATTAAGCGGGTCTACTCAAAGCTCAGTAATATCTTTACTTTTTTTCTCTAATTTTTAATAAGATATAT
>CAZYEE010000403.1:0-3073 GCA_964646355.1 uncultured archaeon
TCTAAGCGAAACATTAATAAGAGGAGCCGCCTTATATTATAATATGCAAGAAATAGAATATATACAGGAATTGGATTTTAATTATTATCCAAATGAATACGTCGGCTCTCATTATATGTTATTTTCTTCCTTTGATTTTTATTTTTCGATCCTTGAAAACAACAATTAAAATGGATATGAAAATACGCCCATTCTGGCATAGAAAAAAAACCGAATAATTTCATACTTTTTTATTTCATACTATGCATATTTTTTGAAGAGAATAATCGTGTAGAGATTGAGAAAGTCCCGATTATAGATATCTTATAATAGAACACTTAATGAATTAGAGGAGATTAAGTTAGTCCGATTATAATAAATAGGGAAGAAGTGGAAAAATTTCTTAAATTACAATAGTATAACAAAAAATTTTAAAAAGTTTAAAAGGAGATATTTCTAGAACCTGCCAAACATAGGTTTAAAAAAAATTTTAATATCGGGTTTTACAATTCACAATTAAATCTAATTCTGATTTATTCAATTTCCTTGAGAAATCAATTGTAAAAAGGCGGTGTGCAATATCAGATGAATGAACTCGCATATAAATTAAACGAAACAATAAAAAGAGATAATGAAAAAATTTATGAATTGCTTTCCGAACTTGGTAAAGAACTTTATTTTCCAAGAGGAATTTTATTTCAAGGTGCAGAAGCTAAGAAAAAGGCACATAAATTTAATGCGACAATTGGAATCGCAACAGAAAAAGGTGCACCAATGCATTTTAAAGAGGTTCTTAGCTATTTTAACAACATAGAACCAAATAATATTTTTAATTATGCGCCTGCTTCTGGGCGGATTAAACTTCGGACATTATGGAAACAAAAAATGATAGAGGATAATCCCAGTCTTAAAGATAAGAAAATTAGTTTACCGATAGTTACAAATGCAATTACGCACGGTTTGAGTATATGCGCTGATTTATTTGTTGATAAAGGAAGTAAAATAATTCTTCCTGACAAAATATGGGGAAATTATAAGTTAATTTTTGGATTAAGACGAGGTGCTGAATTTATCCAATACCAATTTTTTGACGATGAAAGATTTAATATTAATGGTTTTAAAGACACAATTAAATCAATTAAAGAAGATAAAATTATAATTATTTTTAATTTTCCGAATAATCCTATTGGTTATTCAATTACAGAAAATGAGGGTAATGAGATTGTTTCCATATTGTTAGAATTGGCAGATGCTGGTAAAAAAATTTTAATAATAAACGATGATGCATATTTTGGGCTCTTTTATTCTCCTGAGATTTTGAAAGAATCATTATTTGCCTATTTATCAGATGCACATCAAAATATTCTGGCAGTAAAGCTGGATGGAGTTACTAAAGAGGAATTTTTATGGGGATTTAGAGTAGGATTTATTACTTTTGGTGCAAAGAATTTAACTGAAGAATCGTATAAGGCATTTGAAGAAAAAACAATGGGAATCATTCGAGGTACTATTTCAAATTGTTCAATGCCAACACAATCTATTGTGGAAAAAATGCTGGAACGTGGCACCTTCAGAAAAGAACAAAAAGAAAAGTTTTCAATTTTAGAGAAAAGATATCGAAAAGTAAAAGAAATCTTGAGAAATAAGAAATATTTGGATATCTGGGATCCATATCCATTTAATTCAGGATATTTTCTGTGCCTTAAACTTAAATCACTTGATGCAGAAAAATTTAGAAAAACTTTATTGGATAAATATGGTATCGGAATAATTGCGACCGCAAAAAATGAAGTCAGAATAGCTTTTTCTTGTATCGAAGAAAATTCGATCGAACCATTATTTGAAACTCTTTATAAATGTGCATTAGAATTACTGGAACATTAAAAATTTTTTTAAATCCAATTATTTTCCAATTTGATTATTAAACTATTTGTCTAATTACACAATTTGTCTAATTAGATCTTTTATCTAATTTGTCTGATTAGAAATTGTCTCTTTTTTAGTTATTTATTACTAATTTCAGCAAGTACTGAATCGCAGACTTCAGCTCCTTTTGCTGTTAGAACCCAACCTACTCCTCTACGTTGGATATAACCCTGGCGTTCTAACCTATCCATAATACTATAGATTTCAAGTTCTGAAACATTTTTACGAAAATCAATAATTACGCTTTTAATAACATCCTCTGCTCTTACTGGGCCCGCTAGTTCATCTTCCATTATTCCTACTCCCGCAATTGTAGCTTGGTCCAAATCTAGCCAATCATAGAGCTTTAATGCGGGAAATTCATCGAGCAAACTCGGAAATTCATAAATTATTTTATTTATTTCTTCAATATCATTATTTTTTAATGCTTTTTTAAGCGCTGATTTTGCTTTACCTTTATCCGGCATCTTAACCGCCTTTACTATATTTCTATATTTATTTAAAATGTATAATAAAATTATATTTAGTAGTAAAAATTTATTTGGTAAAATGGTTAATTAAATTAACTAATACAACACATTTAATTTACTAAAATTTGATATATAAAATTTTTTAGGATTTACGTTTAAATTCACCAATTAAACCATTTAGATATGTTATTAATGCATATATTTCATCATTTGTTTGTATTAATTTCGCATTTTATATAAATCTATTTATAATTTTGCTCATATCCATTATTTTCATCGATATTTTTAAATTTAGAGGCATCTAATATAATTAATAAACATCATGATTATTTCCACTCCACAGACATCAAATCATTTTTTGTATCTTCTTTTTAATTAGATAAAATTCTTAAGACCTATTATTTTGATTATTAGAATTTGAGTTGGAATTTAAGTTGGAAACTCTTTAATTAAAAATACTAGTAAAATATCAGCAATAAGAATCGTAAAACCTCCAAATTTCTAAGTATCGAAGAAAAATCTTTTTAATATAATTTTTGATCGTCCTAAACATTTAAATGTTTAAAATTGGTAAATATAATTTGAAACAAATCCTCATTATAAGGGTTTGGGAAAATTAAAAGGTAAAAAAAAGTGACTTTTAAAAATTATTTGGATACTTGTCTTTCAAAAGGTACTGTAGGGTTTATTTATATAGG
>CAZYEE010000404.1:0-3056 GCA_964646355.1 uncultured archaeon
CTCCTCAATGGGCCACCTCTACTTATAGCTTTTCTATGTTATATTTAAGTGCAATTCCAGGTTTCCTAAACGAACCCAGTGTATATGAAATATGTGGAATGTTATACGACGGAATGAACGCTAAAAGAATATATGGACTTCCTGATTATTGGTTCTGTTATGTTCCATGGCCCAGCTTTTTTACCATGTTATTTTATTTAGAACGAGATCAATTTATTCTCCGAATAAATGGTCTTTCAAATGGACATAAATTAGTAGTTCAGCATATTGAAGATGAAAATCTTGATTATATAAAATATAATATGCCTGAACTTTTTGAGGTAGGATTTATTGATATCTGGTCCAAAGGACTTCCATGGCCCACTCAAACATTGCGTGTTAAACCTCCTAACTTAAAGAAAAAAAAGTCTAAAGTTTATGAAAATGAAATGTTTAACTGGGAATATCCAGATGAAAAATGGATTACTCCGGAAGATTTAGAAATGGATATCGAAGAAATGCGGAAAGGTATACTTTTTGATATAAATCATGAAACAGAACCAGGTTCTGTTGATCCAAAAGAAAAGATCCTTAGTATTGGATGGGGTAGACACATAAAGAAAATACAGTAAATTGGTTCTATTTCACTAATATATAAAAATTTCAATAGGATTTCAAATAAAAATGCTAAAATACTAAAAATTATCAAATAAAAATCATGTAATTTGCTCTTAAACAATTTAATTTAGTAAATATTTGTAAAAATGGATGTGAAATTAAAGATGTCGGAATTAAATTCCTTATCCGCTGAAGATCTAAAAATTATAAAAAAGTTAGAAGAAAATCTCGGTAAAGATTTTCCCATTGTTAATGAAATTAGATGGAATACACGTGGAATTAAAATATCAAATGGTTCCGTTATCGGATTTGGACTTTATAATTGTGATTTAACATATCTGCCTGAAATTGTAATTGAACTAAAATCACTAAAGGTATTAGGTTTATTTGGGAATAAACTAAAAACTCTACCCAGTTCAATTGAAAATTTGGATACGTTGCAATTTATTGAACTAAGTGCAAATGAAATAAACGAATTTCCTGAAACTTTTGGTAATTTAAAATCCCTACAAGAATTAATCCTTAGAAATAATCTAATTGAATCACTTTCTAATTCATTCTGTAGTTTAAATTCATTACAAAAAGTAAATTTATGGCATAATTTACTAATAGAGATTCCTAATTCGATAGAGAACCTAACATCATTAAGATTTCTGAACCTATGGGAAAACTATATCAATAATCTTCCAGAATCCTTCTCAAATCTTAAATCTATTGAGATTCTATTGTTGGCAAGTAATAGGTTGACCTCAATTCCCGAATCTATTGGAAACTTAAAAAACCTTATTGAATTTAACCTAAGCTGGAATTACTTAATTACCCTCCCCGATTCTATTGGCGATTTGACTTCTCTTCAAAAATTAAGTATAGAATATAACAGAATAAAATCTATACCTGAAAGTCTCATTGATTTGCCTAATCTAAAATATATCAATATCAGTGGAAATGACCTTGATGAAAATTCATTAAAAATATTAAAAAAATTAGAAGATAAAGGAGTCGAAGTTCGAAATTAAAAAATTCTATTAATAATAAATTGATTATTGTTGTAGATAGGAATTATTGCAATCTATTTAACTTATTTTTATATTACTACTCTAATTTACCATAATACTCTAGTTTATCATAATATATTGATAATTTTTCTAACCCAAGCCCTTAATTTAATAGTATTTGTTCTCTCTTGATGGACTATAAGACCTCTTGACCATAACTCGTCAAAATCTTCTTGTGATATTTCTGGAACGGGGATTAATTGTCTACCTTTAAAAGTATTATTTATTATATCTAAAATATTGTTATCAATCTTTAATGGGAGTATTGGCAAACTAACGATCTTATTAAAGCGTTCATATATATAATATGCTTGATTTATATCAAATAGTGCGCCAGCTATTAGTGTTATTGATATTTCAGGTTTAAAGCCCCCAGTCAAATTTAAAAATATCAAGTAATCACTTTTTAATTTTGGGATTCTATTACTCAATTTGTCAATAAGCTCCAAAATTGCAGCATCAAAATATTCGGGGCCCTTACCAAAATTATTTACTTGGATAACTTCAACATCATTGATATTTAAGGAATTTCTGATATATTCTATTAAAATTTCTTTGACCACAAATCCTAAACCAGTAGCAGTTGGATACAGAATTATTTTGTTAGCTTTATATTCCGGATACTCTTCTATAAAATTTATATATGCGTTTAATTCAGCAGAATTCTTAATGGGATCTTTAGATAATATATTTAACAATTCATCCATTATTTGGCTTTTCATGCTTACAAATTCTGACTTGGTTTTAAGATCCTCATCACTACCAGGGACTCTATTTAACCAATTTTTTAAAATATTTTTTATGTTCTCTGAAATATTTGAATCTTTTGACGCATTTACAATTAAACTTGCTCCTAATGTAAAAATATGGCAATTTTTCATTATACTTCACTTTTTATTATGTTAAAATACTCAATTCAGAACATAAATTTATTAATTCGGATCTGATTTTGAAAAATTTATAATTTTTATAGATTTTGAAAAATTTATGCTTTTTTTGTATTAAATAGATTATTAGGATTAAATATTAATGCAGTTTTATGATATATTTAAATACAGCTGATATTGCAATCCCGACATAGACTAATACCACCAGAGCCCAATACCAAGGATATACCAAGAAGCAATTAAATACTTGATCTGGCTGGGAACCGAAGCCTGCCAAAAATTCGAGCCACAATACAAATGAATACCACCATTGAAATGAAATTAATGTCAATAAAAAGCCAAAAATTCCAATAATAAATCCAAAGATTACATCTGTTGGATAATGAACTCCCAAATATACTCTTGAGAATGCAAGAACAAGAGCAAATGGAATTCCTATGATCAAAATAATATTATTTTGAAAGATATATGACGCTATTAATACTTGTGAGATAATATTATATGTGTGCCATGAAGG
>CAZYEE010000405.1:0-3031 GCA_964646355.1 uncultured archaeon
GATAAAATTACTTCTTTTAAGGATATTTAAATCCCACTAATAATTTTATTTGATCGAAAAGTGAAAAATATAGGAGAATTTGAATAAGTATTTACCATTATTAATAAAATAGAAGTGAAATACTGAGCTTAAATTATCGAAATTTAAATATCTAGGTTCAATAAGCCGAGAATCTTTCTATTACTGAATAGCACTTTCAACCAATTTTTTACCTCAGGTGAGAAATCCGTAAATTCATTATTTTTTAGTATAAGTGTGTGAAGTTCTTTTAAATTACAAATGGAATCAGGAAGCGTCGTTAAATTATTATGATCAATATATAATTCTTCTAGATTTACTAAATATCCAATTGATTCAGGCAATCTAGTTAAGTTATTACTGGATAATTTAAGTGTTTTCAATCTTTTAAGGAGCCCAATTGAATCCGGTAATTTTGATAATTGATTTTCTTGAAGCAAGCATTCTCTTAAATTAATTAAATCGCCAAAATTTTCTGGGAGATTTTGTAATAAGTTAGAATTCAAAATTAATTTCTGAAGTCTCTCCAATCTTGTAAAAGTTGGTGGTAGGGATTTAATTTTATTGAAGCTGGCATCCAAATTTTTTAATAATTTTAAATTACCGATTGATTGAGGAAATCCTGTCAAATCATTGGATTTTATATTGAATTCTTTAAGATTAACAAGATTTCCAAAGGATTCAGGCAGCTCTTTTATCTTATTGTCGTTAATGCTTAAATTTGATAAGTTTTCAAGATAACTAACTGGTTCTGGAAAAAAAATAAAATTGTTGTAAGATAAAATTAAGGTTCTCAATGTTTTTAGGTTTTGAAAGGATGCTGGTAATTCTGACAAATGATTTTCACGTAAGTTTAAGATTCTCAACTTGGGAAGTTCTCCAATTGAAGCTGGCACCGAATCTAATCCTTTTTTATAGAGCCCAATTTTTACCACATGACGACTTTCCATAACATAGCCGAAACTATTATAACTTACGTCGGAGATAAGTGGAAGAGGTTCTCCCAAAAAATTCTCAAGTTCCTTAATGATTTTTTCTTCTTGTTCAAATAATTTTTGCAATTTTTGAGTACCTTCTTTTTTCTATTATTTATATTTAACAGTGCGTCCAGATTTTTCCATAACCTTAAACCATTTTTTTATTTCTTTAGAGAATTTTTTTATTCTGTTATTTTCAAAGAAGAATTTTTCTAATTTGTTTAAATTAATGATCGAAGATGGAAGTTCTTTAAGTTGATTATGTGCAGCATCAAATTGTTCCAGAGATTCAAGATTTCCAAAGTTATCTGGTAATTTAGTAAGTTTATTTTCATGTAAATCCAACAATTCAAGTGATTGTAAATTACCGAATGAAGAAGGTAATTCGCTTAATTCGTTGGCATGGCCATATAAGTATTTTAAGGAGGTTAGATTACCAAATGAGTCAGGCAATTTTTGTAATTTACAATGGGCGACATTCAATCCAGTAAGTGATTTTAAATTACCAATCTCTTCTGGAAGGTTTGTTAGTGGGTTCTGACTGATATTTAATTCTTCTAGCGAAATTAGATTACCTATTGTCCCCGGAATGTAAGTTATTCGATTATCTCCGAGATATAATTTTTTAAGTGATTTCAAATTCCCAATACAATCTGGAATTTCGAAAATTTGGTTACTGGTTAGATTTAACTCCTCTAATGATGTTAAACTACAAATTGAGGCTGGAAATTGAGTTAAAGAATTAGATTTTAAGTTTATAAATCTTAATGACTGTAAATTAGAGATAAAATCCGGTAATTCTTTTAATGAATTTACTGAAAGATCCAAGTTCTCCAAGGATGTTAGATATTGGACCATTTCTGGCACGGATTTTATTTTTGTATATTTCAAGTCTAACGTCTTTAAATTTGGCAAATTTATTGAATAGGGAAAATCCTTTATATTTGTACAATTATATAATGAAAGATACTCAAGATTTTCTAGATTATCTACACTTTCAGGATAGGACCAAAAACTATTTACGCTCAAGTCAAGATATTTAAGATTTTTTAAATTAGATAAATTTTCTGGAAGTTTACTAATTAACATATGCCGTAAACTCAATTTTCTAAGGAACTGTAATTCACCGATAGTTTCAGGTAAAGACTTGGCTTTTGCTTTATGTAATCCTAGTTCAGTTATATGCCCATTCTCAATCACATATCCAAATGTTTCATCACTTACCTCTGAAACTTTAGGAATTGTCTTTCCTATTGCCAATTGTAAGTCTTCTAAAAATAATCTTTCATTTTGAGGTATATTTTCCATTCTGTCATTTCTCCTTAGATATTTAATATCTCAATTAAATTTATCCAATTTTGAAAATAATGATAGTAATTTACAATTTAAATGATCATTTTTAAAAATTTCCTAATTTATTATATACAAATAAATTATTTTTTTAATAAAATGATGAGAAAAATACGGTATTTTCAAAAATGTTGTAATAGATGAATACATAAAACGTAATATTTTTCAAAATCAACTTTTAGAGATTTTCTAAATTTTTTCCACTAATAAATAAGTTCAATAGACTATTTTTTAATTTATTTAATCAATATTCTGAAAGATAGTTTTAGAAAATTATAATAAGATAAAGATATTTAAAGCAAATAAAGATAATAGAGGTAAAACCAATGATATAATAATCACTATTTTTCTTATTTAGGTAAAATTTACAATTTTGAATACAGTAAGATTTAAAACATTAAAGTTAGTTAAATAAAAAGTAAAAAATATAAAATATAAAACAGTAAATGTAAAACTCTAAAAAATGAGTAAATAATTATATATAAAAACCCATAACTGAGGGAATAATATTGTCGATAGAAAAAGTTAAAATCAAAAAGGAAAAAGAGGTTGAAAAAAGCAACAAAATTAGAAAATTAACTATCTTATTGATATTAGTTGGATTATTGCTAATTTTAGCCAGTTTAATTATTAATTATAATCAACAATATTTACGATTATATTATACGGAAAAAAATGCACTTGGT
>CAZYEE010000406.1:0-3026 GCA_964646355.1 uncultured archaeon
GAATGGGGAGGAAGGTAAAGACGATTTTAAACAACAATCACAAAATGATTCACAAGAAAATTCACAATATCAAAATATCAATAATTCCAAAAAAATACAAGAAATTGATAAATATGATGAAATATTAGAAAATAAGAATATAAACTCTGAAACATTACAACAGGATAAATATATGAAAAATAAATTACATTCGAATGAACTAAATATAAAATTTAATGAATATCCAATATCTGAAAACCAAAATATTGAAAATAGCAATAATTCTGAAGAAGATAAAAAAATTTTTGAAATAGGAGAGGAAATCACCGAAGAATCAAGAAAAACCATATTAAAACAAAATATTGAAGCAATTCAAAGGAAAATTAAAAATAAAAGAAATAAAAACTGTAATTTTAACAAACGAGGAAGATATATCAAATATAGAACACCTTTTAAAAACGAGAAAATCACTGATTTAGCTATTGACGCTACATTAAGATATGCTCTCATTGATAGCATAAAAAATAATGAAGAATTCGATGTTATACCCAACCATTATAGAATTAAGATAAGAAAAGAACCTTATAATGTATTAATAATATTTTTATTAGATACTTCTGGATCAATGGGAGTTAATAAAAGAATATCAGCTGCAAAAGGTGCAATATTTAGCCTTTTAAAAGAGATTTATATAAGAAAAGACAAAGTTTGTCTTATAACATTTTCGGGTATAGGAGCAGACTTGGTTTTACCTCCAACTAATAGCGTAGAATTAGCATATGAAATTTTGGAAAAAATACCCACTGGTGGTAAAACGCCATTAAGTGCTGGAATCTATAAGGCATTACAATTAGCTATCTCTGAAAATAATAATAAAAATATAATACCATTAATAATATTATTGTCTGATGGAAAGCAGAATGTCCCATTATATAGTTCATTTGTCGAAGATCAAGAAATATTACTAGAATTATTTAATAAATATTCAATTCCTTTAGTATGTATTGATACTGATCTTTCATATTTTAATTTAGGATTTGCAAAGGAATTAGCAAATAATTTTAATGCTATATATTATGAATTAGATAAATTACAATCTGAAAAAATTTCTGAAATAATATCTACTGAATATTATGAAATTACAAAATGGTTAAAATAATTTAAATTAAAAACTGAATATATTTTTAAAATCTAATTATTAGATTAAACAAAAAAATAA
Organism: uncultured archaeon; assembly: GCA_964646355.1. Taxonomy (GTDB): domain Archaea; phylum Asgardarchaeota; class Lokiarchaeia; order Helarchaeales; family HEL-GB-B; genus HEL-GB-B. The sequence continues at coordinate 1,199 of CAZYEE010000406.1, forward strand.
TGTCAATTCATGATTTTAATAGTTAACTTACTTTGTGTAATAAAAAAATATATTGTTTGTAATTTGATATATAATTATGAGTTTTATTGTATTTCCAATTGTGGTTTGCCCCACATATCTCTAATTTTCTGTCTCAATACTTTTCCAACTGGAGATAATGGTAATTCATCTACAAATACCACAGATCTTGGTTTTTTATAACCTGCAATTTTTCCTTCGACAAATTTAATTACTTCCTCTTTTGTAAGATTTTCACCTTTTTTAGGGACGATTACAGCTCTTACGATTTCTCCCCATTCTTCATCGGGAACACCTATTACTACAGCTTGATCAATCTTGGGATGATCTAAAAGAATCTCTTCTACCTCAACTGGATAGACTTTCTCACCGCCAGTATTGATGCACTCCTTTTTCCTTTCCACTATAAAAACTTCTCCATCCTTAATATAACCTAAATCACCGCTATGGAGAAATCCATCTTCATCTATTGTTTCTTTGGTCTTTTTTTCATCCTTATAATAACCTTGCATTACTGCCGGACTTCTATAACAGAGTTCACCAATAACACCTTCGGGTACAGGATTATTATTCTCATCAACTACTTTAATTTCTGTATCAACAAGTGGAACGCCAACGCTTCTATCTTTCACTTCATTAATATCACCGTCTACTTTCATGCAAGCGACAGGAGCCATTTCAGTCTGTCCAAAGGCATCAACAATCACAGCATTTTTGAAAAATTTTAATAGTTCTTTTTTATATTTAGCTCGCAGAATTGCAGCACCTGTTAAACACACATTTACTGAAGATAAATCAAATTTACGTTCTCCACTCTTTAAATAATCGATTACTCGTTTCCACATTGTAGGGACTAGAAAAATTTGCTTCAGTTTTTCTCTCTCAATTAAATCTAAAATTTCTTCGGGATTGAAGCGTTTGCTTTTTGGAAATACAACTATCGCCCCTTGGAATATCCAAGATATCAAAAATACCGCATAAGAAGCAAGATGAAATAATGGTGGCACCATTATAGTCTTCTGGATATCTTCCTCTTCTGGTTTTGATTTGATCGAATCCTTTAAAGCTTTTACGACCTCTTTTTCACCCTCTATTTTTATTCTACCTTTCAACATCAGTTTTAACAATTTAAGTGTATAGAGAAATTTTCCCCATCTACTATAAGTAAGTGGTTTTAAATTTGCAAGATCTCTGGCTTGATCTGCTATAGCTAAATATACATGCCCATGGTATTTACCCTCTGGAGGTTTACCAACAAAAGCTTTTAATTTACTTTCTCGTATAGCATAAGTCATTGCTGGGATTGATGGTCCAATTTTAGCTGGCTGTTCTATCACTATTACTTTATCCCGAAATTGTGGATATTTCTCAAAAAATACTTCTGGAATTCCTGTTAAAGTCGTTGTCTGGGATTCAAGAATTCTACGTTGCAATTCATTTCTTGCAAATACAGGGAGATCTAACTCATCGACATTAGGTAGTATTCCAGCAAGAAATGAGATTGCGGCTTCTTCATTACTAAGAATATTATCATAGCTGAGCATCACTCCTTTGGGCCTGCCCGTGGTCCCACCTGTATAAATAATCACTGCGGTATCATAAACATCCATATTTACTTTAATTAATTTATCCTTGGAAGATGCCATTAATTCCTCATAATCAATCATATCTGCTGGTGTATTCGATCCGTAATGAATTAAATATTTTACATTCGGTATTTTATCCCTAATTTTTTGGAGTTCAGGGAGTGCATCTTCATGAAAAATGAATATTTTTGAATCTGAATTATTTAATAAGAATTCCATTTCCG
>CAZYEE010000407.1:0-3020 GCA_964646355.1 uncultured archaeon
ATTGTATTAAATGCTACAGTCCCATCTGAACCAGGTTGGGACGATAGTATAATAAATATCATAGTAAATATAGATGATAGGGCACCAAACCCAGGAGCATCTTTAGATACATTAACAAGTCCGACTCAGGAATTAATAGTATATTTGAACTGGACGAATAATCCTGGATATGATGCGGGCTCTTCCTCGGTAGATAATCCAAGCGGGATTCATCATTATAGGATCTGGAGAAGAGCAGATACTAACCCATATATGATCTTCAAGGATAACATTCCATATACTACTACTGAAACCACAGATACCTTCTTAGAAAATGGAATCACTTATACATATAAAATAGAGACTTTTGATTATGCTGGAAATAGCATCAATTCAACTGAAGTTTCTACCCTAATAGACCTTCCATATATTCCAGCGCAGCCCTCGGATTTACCGGCGACAATAAATCCGAGTTTACAGACTCCTAATGGAATAACAATTGATTGGTCAGAGAATCCGGGTGACTTTACTGGAGTTACTTTAACAGCTTATTATGTATATAGAAGTACCAGTGCAACCAGTGGATATGTTGATGTTTCAGGTCCACTAAGCACCTCTACTTATTCATGGACTGATACAGATCCATTTGATGAAACTACCACCTATTATTACAAAGTATTATCAGATGTTTCAGGTGGTGCAACAGACCTCTTTTCAGCACCTGTATCGACTAAGATAGATACTGTGCCACCTAACCCAGCAATCATTGCAGAGTTTATGCCCACTTATTATGCAGAATCCAATGAAATAGTAGTTTCATGGGCAATAGAAAAATTACCACAATATCAACAAGGCGGTTTCCCAGGATCAGATTTAAATGGTATTGACCATTGGGATCTCTATAAACAGACTGATGGCGGTGGCTGGACGTTCCTTGCATCGATTCCATATGGTCCAAATACTGAAGACCAACGCTATTATGATTATTCAGTAGCAAGTGGACATACTTATACCTACGGTATTAGGACATTTGATGGAGCTGGTAATTATGCTGATAATGAATATTCAAGAACCACTACTCTCCAAGTAGTTGGTCCTGGAAGATGCGATGTATTAAGTGTTGAAACTGATTATGATAAAGTTTCTCCAGGAGATATTAACATTCCTATTAAAGTAGTAATTAGAAATCCAGGTGTTGGTAAAGCCACATTAAATTCAATTGAGCTATACTTCAAACAAGGCACAGTTGATACAACTTCAAATTATACCGATACTACATGGAGTGGAACTGATAATTTCGATCCATTTACCAATAAGACTTATTGGTTCTATGTTGATGTATCATCAGGAGCAATACCAGGTCTCACTGATATAAATGCAAGGTGCACATATAATACCAGCTTATCAGATGGAGCTGCCGAATTTACTGATTCATGGACAGTCCTTCCAGGATCTAATCTCATTATAAAAAATGTATCTTCACCAGTGGATGTAGTCCATCCAGGAGATACTGGAATTACTGTTCAAGTAATGATCAATAATCCTGGTCCGAACACTGCGTACATTGATGATGTACAACTTAAATTCTGGAGAGGAAGTACAGATATGTCTGGCTATTTCTTAGTATCATCACCTACTCCAAGTTGTCCAATTGGTCCATTTATGGGAGATCAGCTCGTCACATTTTCAGTGGATGTATCATCTGCAATTACTTCAGGACAGATAATAATCAATGCCACTGCACAAGGTCATGATTCACAAACTTCGAACATAATTTCAGATATGGATGGCTCTGAATATACCAAGATTTGGGCAGTCCAGACTTGGCCAGCTCCAGTTATCAGCGAGATAGTAGCAAATGCAACTACCTATTGGCAAGGCGATACTATAGAATTAACTATAACTTGCGATTCTGCAGGTTATCAAGTATCTGCAGATTTCAGTCCAATAGATTCATCTGCTGGTGTGGTAGCAGCCACAGATAATGGTGATGGAACCTACACCATTCTCCACACAATTCAATCAACCACTCCAGGTGAAGGAAATTATGACATTACAGTAACTGCTGTTAATTCTACAACATCTACGCAAGATCAAGAGAGTATCACTTTAAAGAAAGGTGATCCACCACACTTCAGCAATTGGGTACAAACACCTGCTGTTGGTGATGTTGATCCAGATACACCAGTACAAGTAGATATAACTATCACCGATAATGGCGGAAATGATCTGGTTAGTGCATATTTAGAATATAGAGTTGAAGCTGGATCTTGGATACAACTAGATATGACCTATTTAGGATCAGGTAATTGGAGAGGTACAATTCCTGGACAATCAAGTGGTGCACATGTTGATTATCGAATTGTTGCAAGCGATCAAAATGATAATACAGCAACATTTGAAGCATCATATTCTGTAAAAGTAATAATTGTCTATCCAGAGATTGTTAATTCATATCCGCATCAAGAAGGCAACCCTGGAAACGTGTATAGCACTAGCAATCCAGCCCCAAGAGATGTTAATATCTCACATTATGCGGAGTTGGATACTACTGGAATAACAACTCCAACTGTTTATGTAGTAGTAGTATCTGCATTTGATTCGGATAGACATTGTTTCCTTGAAGCGAATACATCAGTTACAGTAGTAGAACCCAACCCAGTGGATGTAACAATTAATTTAATTATTCCATCATCAATTGTAAATGCAGACGAATACATATATGGACATATTTATGTATTAACAGATTGGCCGAAAAACGGTGGAAAAATAGTAGCAAGTTCGTTCTTCGATTATAATGTATCATAAAACGACTTTATTATATTTCTTATAATTTTTTTAAAATATTTTCTATTTTTTTAATTGTAATTTTATTAATTTAATTAGATTATTTGATTTATTATTATTTTTAGACTATTATTTGATTTCACCTTAATTTTATGAAGATAAGATGAAGAATAATCGGAATATCAACACTACATATGATTGAATGATAATGTGTAAAATCGGAATATAAACTTAAATAAAAAATAATAGAATTA
>CAZYEE010000408.1:0-3010 GCA_964646355.1 uncultured archaeon
TGATTTTATAAATTATTCAATAAATATTCCAAAATTTTTTTCCGAATGATTAAATATATTTTTATTTTCTGATAAATTTAAAATATTTATTTATTGTTATAATCATTATGAATAATAATATTTATTAGAATAATATTAGCAAAAATTTAATATTAAACACTTTTTATAACTCTGTCATATTCTCTATAATTTACTAATGCTATTAAAAATACTGAAATTATCCTTCAGACAATGTAAAACCGGCAGGGTTTTATAGTTTTAAAATAAATTTTATTAATTTTAATATAATTATTTTATTTTAGGTTCTATTTTTTAATTTAAGTTTGAATAAATTTAACCAAATAAAAATAAATTAATAAAAAATATGGATTATTATCTTAGCTTAAAGTTTGATGTATTACGCTAATCTAGACATTTTTTGTTCATATCTTTTCTTTAGAATTTTATGTAAACCTAAATGTTCATTCTCAAGCGAGAAATCTGGAAGTTCTGATATATCCTCAGGAGGAGAATCTGGTAGCGATTTCAAATATTTTATGTATCTATTATTTGCCATCAACTCAAATTGATATAAGAGATAAGATCTGAACGACCAATTTGCGACCAAGATTTCAAAAACAGAATCTAATTTAAAGAAGAAGCCTGGGCGATCGATCTTTTTAATTTTAAAGAACTCTCTTCCTTTTGGATTATAAAAATTTAAATAACCGTTAAGAGTTTCAATATATAACTCATAAGGAGTCATATTATCGGGATAATAGACGACATGTTGGACATCATATAATTCCCAGAAATGAGTAAAAATTTGATCTTTTAATTCTTTGAATTGCGGAGTCCCTGGAAATGGTGTTAATGGCATAAGTCCAATGGTATCAATTTTCTTTTTTCTTGCAAATTCAACTGTTCTACGGATAGTATTAACATCTTCTCCTTCAAATCCAAAAACAAAAAATCCATTAACATAAATCTTATGCTCATGCATCTTCTCTATACAATTTTCAATAATATCGATGGTTTGTCCTTTTTTCATTTTTTTCAGCGATTCTGGATTAATTGATTCAAATCCAAAAGTACCAATTGCACAATTTGTTTTTTCCATTAATTCTAATAATTCATCATCTTTAGCCACATCAGCTCTCATTTGAGAATGCCACGCTTCAGGTACTACATCATAATCTATCAAAGCTGCTAATAAATCCTTTAAATATCTTTTATTTCCGACGATATTATCATCATAGAAAAATACAAATTTTTGAGACCTTTTTCTATTCTTCTTTAGTTCATCAACCACGCTTTCGACTGATCTATATCGAAATTTTTTACCAAAGGTAGGAGTAACACTACAAAATGTACAGTCAAATGGGCAACCTCTTGTAACCTGGATTGGATATACAAATGAGTTGATCATAGTTTCTTTAGTTTTAAACATCCCTTTAATTAACTTCCAGTTAGGATATGGTAATTCATCAAGATTCTCGATAAAAGGGCGCGCTGGATTATGATAAATTTCTCCATTTTCCATGAAAGAAATTCCTAGAATATCATCTATTGATAAATTATTTTCAAGAGCTTCAAGCAAATCAAAAAATGTATATTCTCCTTCATTTCGGACCACATAATCAGCATAATGAACTGCTTCATCGGGGTTTAATGTAGCGTGGGTCCCTCCTATTACCACTGGAATTTTAAATTTTTTTCGTATTTGTTCAGCTAATTGATATCCACGGATCGAAGTTAAAGTTTGAATTGAAATTCCCACCAGATCGGCTCCATTAATGTCGTCCATTGTTACTGGTTTAATTTTTTCCTCATATACTATTACATTATATCCTTTTATTCTTAACATTTCACCGATGATTAATAATCCTAAATGTGGTAATCTGAAACCGCCTACTTGAAAGGTAGAAAAATTGGCACTAAATCTATTCTGATCAGGTAAAATAAAAACAATATTTTTTATTTCTGGCATAAAAACCCCAGATATAAACTGGTTATAATATATTATTAATATGAGTAATAATTAAAGATAATCAATTATTTATTTCCTTATGGTTGAAAGATTATATATTTAAAAATTCTTAATTATTTCTAAAAATAATAAAAAAAATAAAGTGATTTAATAATGTCCGATGAAAAATCAGATATAATTATTATTGGCGGTGGTGTTGGTGGAACTGCAATTGGAGCGATGTTAGCACATGATGGATTTAAAGTGAAATTATTTGAAAAAAACAAGATTATTGGTGGTAGGTGTCTTACATATGATTATAAAGGTTTTAAGGTGGATCTAGGAGTCCATCTTTTTGGTGTAGGTGATAAGGGGTATCTTGGAGATGTATTAAGGCGTGTAGAAAATCCTAACGCAATTGAATGGGTCATTTCAAACAACCCAAGACCTATAATGTATTATAAAGGAAATTTTGAGATTTATTCAAGAAAAAATATCAGTAAAGTGGTAGGAGCATCTCAAGAAGAATATGAATTAACTATGAAGTTTTTTGCAGAGATCTTATCAATGCGTAAAAAAAAGATTCGAGAATTATATTATACCGGTTTAACTGATTTTATTAATTCATTTTCAACTAATCCAGTACTTCATATTTTCGTTTCAATGATTTCAGGCCAATATTTCTGCACCGACCCAAAAGAGACCTCAGCCGGAGAATTTATTAGATGCTTTCAACAGGTAGTAAATTCAAGGTCATCAGCTTATCCGATAGGTGGTTGTATTTCAATTCCAAAAGCTTATCAATCAGTCATTGAAAAATATAATGGGGAGGTTTTTCTAAATTCTCTTGTTAAACAAATAATTATTGAAGATGAGAAAGCCAGGGGAATCGAGCTTGAAAATGGGGAAACCTATTATGCTGATTATATCATTAGTAATGCTGATATCCAAAATACAATTTTTAATTTAGTGGGTGAAAAATATTTTCCGAAGGAATATTGCCAGCGAATTAAGAATTTAAAATATGCAAATCACTGCCTTGCACTTAAAATAGCTTTAAAG
>CAZYEE010000409.1:0-2989 GCA_964646355.1 uncultured archaeon
CTAGTGATGAGAATTCTGGCGTCTCTGGATTTAATGACGAATTTAATATTACATTACCTCAAAACTATAATATCTCAAAATGGGTTATTCAAATCAAAAATATAACCTCAAAACCCAGCTGGAAAGATATCGAGCAGAATATTTCTCAATCCAGCTATACTGATTTATACTCTTCTCGTCCATACGGTGCTATGTCTTTTAATATAACCACAAGATGTCGGATAACAAAAGTCGCTATTTACTCTGATGTACTTCAAGACACCGGGCAAAACTTTAGCGTAGGAATTTGGAACCGTTCTTCTCAATGGTCTGGGCCGCCTAATACAACACTTTCTTCACATTCATATACCGTTAACTATGGTTATCAATGGTATGAATTCTCGTTTAATCTGAACTTAACACCTGGTAGCTATTTTGTAGTAGTCGATGCTACCAATATTAGTGGAAGTGGAAGGCGTTTTAGATGGTCTACCATTGCTGATAGTTCTGATTCGGATGGAAAAGAGGGTGATATGTGGTTCTATTTCCTTGGTAGCTGGTACGAATCGGCAGATAATGATTTATCCTTAAAAATTCAGACCGAACTAATTGACACTAATAATAATACTCTTCAAAATATGAACCCAAGCGCCTTGAACTTGAATATTACATGCAATGGCGATAAAAAAAGTGTTCCTGATAATGGAACTGTAATTTTTAGTAATTATAACGAAAACTCAAACATTTCTGTCCTTGTTCAATCCAATTCAAGCTTTCTTGCAAATCTAACATGGAAGGCATGGTACTTTAATGAAACTTACACCACAAATACTTTCTATTTCGGAAAAATGAATAACGCAAACACCACCTGGAATTTTAATTTCACTGTAAATTTTCCAAGCAATACTTATAATTACAGCTTTAAAATCAATAAACTAATCCCTCAATGGAAACTTATTCATGCTTATAATGATACTACAATGAATAATGATAAAATTGCCGATATCTTGAAATCAGGTAATTATTATATTGTTCAAAATTCTTCCATACTTGGCGAAAGCACTTGGTTATTTTATTGTAATGTCTCACAAATTCCTATTGATATTACTAGAAATAATTCAAACACTTTCAATACTGACCAATATTATACTTATGGTGATTCTATTAATATAACAGCTGATGTCACTGCTAATAATGGAATACTTAATTTAACTGTATATGATCCATCCGGTAATGATAAAACTAGCGAATGGTGCTCTAATCCTAATGCTGTTATCAATTCAAAAGTTTCATTCAATTTGACTGTCCCAAATACCGCTTCAACTGGTTATTATACTGTTCAAATTGTCTGGGATAATAATACTCACTCCGGAATTAATCAAACAAAATTCACAGTCGTTAATAATACTCTATTCAACTTTATTACTCCTAATGAACTACCCTCACCACCCCAATACCGCTATATTGGTGAAAAAATCAACTTGACCTTCTTTTACAACGATACCTCATTGAATAAATATGTCGGTATCTCAGGAGCTAATTGTAATTATAGTATACTTAATTTATCCGATTATTCGGTCGTTGAAACTGGTAATCTTGCAGATGGAGACCTTGGTAAAGGTTATTATAATTATTCATTAGATACCTCTAAATATAAGAATGGAACTTATAGATTTATTGTAAATATTACTAAAAAATATTATATAAATCAATCTTATTATTCTGATTTTATTCTAGTTTATAATACTTCTCTCGTAAATTATTCAAGTAATTTAATACAATCTTCTATTTTCCCCGAAACTATTACTATTTCAGTTAATTACTCTGAATGTATTTCGGGAGATGAGATTGTTGCTGATGAGGTCTCGTTCCTCGTTAATAATTCCGGCTCAGATTCCGGATATCTCCATCGCCAACCTAACGGCATTTATCAAATTCAATTCAACTCGACCGAATACGGCCCCGGTTATTATATGATTAACATCACCGCTAAAAAACAAGGTTATGAAAACCGCTCCATTACATTTTATTGGCGAATTTATACCGCTAATACTTCCTTCAGTATTACCTACTTCAATACAACTCAAGATCTATCCGCTTCCTATTCCAATGGAGTTTATACCGTTCTGTGGGGCGACCCAATTAATATCACCGTGAATTACTTGGACATCAATCATAGTAACCAATTCATTGACTCCGCCACCGTCAACTTAACTATTTCTGGACCAGTAACTAAAACTTATACCTTCACTCGCTTTGACACCAAAGACCTTTATAATTGCACTATCTCTGATATCCTGGACGTAGGAACTTATAATATGACTTTCAAAGCATGGAAATTTGGATACGAATATAATGAAACAAACCTTACTCTTGTTATCCGTGAACGACCCACTAACCTCACCATTTATGTGAATGGAACAATTACTTATCATTATACGCTATATTATGGTGAAAATATTATTATCACCGCATTTTATAACGATACCACCAGAAACACTGGAATTTCATCAGCTTCCGTAAACATAACAATAAATCCGACTTGGATGATGACGGAAACTGGCAATGGAAACTATACTTGGACTTTCAATGCAACTGAGATTGGGACTTTCAATTCCATAATAAACGCCTCCAAATATGGATACCAGTACAATGAAACTACCTTACAGATTACTGTGCTTAAAAGGCCTACGAACCTGACATTATACATGAACGGAACTAAAACTAGATCATTCACCATGCGGTACAACGAAACTCTGAATATTACGGCATATTATGAGGACCTAAATTATGGATTTGGGATTGAAAACGCTACTGTAAACATGACCGAATCCTCTACTTATGACTTAAAAGAAATAAGCGGTGGATATTATTACTTGATCTTTAATGCTACTACAATTCACAACTATACATTCATATTGCGGGCTAATAAATACGGATACGAAAATCGAACCGTGATTTTCAATATAACGGTCATTGAACGACCCACTGAACTGATAATATATGTCAA
>CAZYEE010000410.1:0-2966 GCA_964646355.1 uncultured archaeon
ATTTTTTTAATTTATTCTTAATAGTTTTTTACAAACTACTTTTTTTTATCTTTAAATATTTTAAGTTTGAATTCCTATATTAAAAAAATATTATATGAAATCTATTACTCATACCCTCTATAAAATCATTTAATGAAAAATAATAAAGATAATCAATAAATTTATAGTATAAACTACTTTTATTGTTTATATTTACGGTGAAAATTAAAATTTTAATTTTAATAAATGTTAAATTTATTCAATACATTCCATTCGCTAAATTTCTTGTATTATTTTGTTAAAATGTTGATAATCTTAACATTTATTCAGTAGATTAAATAAATTTTACGTCTATAAACCTTTAAATATGAGTTTTCCTTGCTTTACACTCTTTTAATGTCCATTCTTATTATCTTATTTCTTTGTAATCTATCAATCAGTTCACTAAGTTTATCGCCATCAATATCCAATTTCTCCTCTATTTCCTCTATTGTGCGAGTTCCATCGCATAATTTTGCTATCTGATATTCTAAATTGGTCATTAACCTCAATTGTACTGCCATTGGAGGAATTTTCTTTGTCAATATAGGTACAAATTCTGGATTCCCTGAATAGGTAATCTTTATATATTTTTTTCTTTTATATTCATCCAAAATATTCCAAACAGTCAAAATGTCAACATTCGCTTTCTCTGCTATTTCTTTTACAGTATTATTTCCATCGCACAAATTTAATACAATAATGTCATTTAATGGAAACTTATCTTTTTTACGAATTTTTTTAATAAGTTGCGGTATTACTTTTACTTCCTCTTCTTCTACCTTTTTTTCCTCAACGACCGCCTCAGGTTCTTGAACTTGTTCTACTACAACCTCTGTACCTTCCGGTGGCTCCAAAATTATATATTGTTCTATCTCCTCTGCATATTTGCTCATTTTGCTCTTAAATGCTAGAATCTGGCCTATAAGACCTCGTTTCATAAATACTACTAGAACTATATTTGGACTAATTTTAAAAAATACCATATTTAGTCCACCAATGGGTATACTATGATCACCTACTCTCAAAAAATTAAAGTTCTTACTTACAAAATTTGAAATGAATTCACTAAATCTATCTATAGCATCATCTTTATATTGTATTTTACCATATTTATCTATTATACTTATGTATGGTCTGCTTGTAAGCATCGGACCCAATTCCGATACAATCTTTTTCGAGATCCGATATAATGCCTCTTCAGCCATTTCTCTCTCGTCCGATCTTCTTCTTTTATTGTTAAAAATGTCTATAGATTATAAATTTACATTTATAATTAGCATTATAAATTTTTTATTGTAATTATCTATCTTTTTAAAATTGTACTAAACTCTAAATTATAATAATTATTGGATTTAAGATTAATATTGTATTTTAAATCAATAGTTCCTATTCCAAATTTGTAATGCAAATTACATTAAGAAAATTTTTTAAAAAACCTAAAATGAATTATTTTATATCAAAATTTCTTAATTTATATGGTATAGTGATTAAAATGACGAAATCTGAGCACCAACTACCCGTTCTTTATGTTCAAGCTAAGAGTTTGGGCGAAGCATGGATTAAATCCTTAAAAGCAGTCTGGGATCATGGTAGATTTATGCCAAATCATTATGAAGATAAACCAAGTAAAGAAGCTACCGTTATTGTAAATGTTACAGACCCATTTAGTGAACCTAGAATCCATCCCGCTGATGCAATTGCTCTTTCCTGTTGTAAATTAGATGGTGGCAGTTATATTAAAGAAATCGTTGAAGGTACATTGGATTATAAAGTTGATGAAGGTAATTTATCTTATACATATCACCGCAGACTATGGAACTGGGGTAAAGCTGTTCCAAAACATAGAGAAATTCTTAAAAAAATGGGTTTGCCATTCTGTGAGTTTGAAGAGGGAATCAACCAAATAGAATATCTCATTCAAAAGGCAAAAGAAGAAACAATATCCCGCAAACTTCAAGTAACAACTTGGATACCATGGAAAGACCTTAAAATATCTGGAGCCCCGTGCCTTCAGCGGATATGGTTCAGAATTGTTAACGAAGAATCATTAATTATGGAAACCGCTTGGAGATCGCGTGATTTATACAAAGCTTTTGGATCGAATATCTTGGGAATGGTTGAACTGGGAAAGATCGTTGCAGATAGGCTTGGGCTTGAACTTATCCAATATGTTGATTTCAGTAATTCATTGCATATTTACGCATCAGATTTCGAAGAGGTCGAAAAAGTTTTTGAAATAATGAAAAAAAGAGGAATGGAAATCTAATTTTTACTTTCTTTAAAAACCTTCACATTTAAAATAATCATTATTTACTATTTTTCAACATTTCTATGAAAGCTTCAATCCTTGTTTTTAGCTGAGCATTATCTTCCGAACTATAATCTGTAGTAATTATCAAATTTGGTATGCCTTTTCTACTTAATTCTTTTTTCAATTTTAGTGATTCAATTTCATAAGGTTGACAGAATGAAAGGTTGTATAATATTACTCCATCTACTTTATAATCCATAATTAATTTTTCAATATCCTTTAATCTGTTCTCATTTGGCGTGAAACAAGCGCAATTGATATTTAAATATCTATCTACCAAGTTCCATAAGAGCTGGTCAATTGAATCACCTTCAATTTTTAGATTTTCTGCAAAATATCTGGTACCCGTGCAAGTTTCTTCCACAACAACGATTGCTCCGCTTGTCTCTATTATATGATGTAGCTTCCAGTTAGGAATAGCCATCGGCGTTCCTGCTATCATAATGCGGGGAGTCCCACTATCAACAACTCCAACTCCCTTTTTTACTCTATCTTCCAGTTTATCTGCAAGCTTTCCCAGCATCTGTATCTGTCTATCTGGATCATCATAAAAAGCGATTTGCGACACTAATAGAGCATCTTTTCCTGAGATTGGAGGTGGATCATTTTTTCTTGTATCATATATTCGTCTCAA
>CAZYEE010000411.1:0-2965 GCA_964646355.1 uncultured archaeon
ATAGTCATTAGTTAATATATTATATTCGGTTGAATTATAAAATGTATCGCATAAATCTTTATGAGTCAAAAGTTGGATCTTGAAGATTATTATTTAAAAATCAAATTTATCAGGTTCAAAATTAATGGATAAAGTCATACTTCTTAATTGTTTTATGAACATATAGTTCTATAGATTCTGATTTTTCTTTAAATTTTCAAGGGCTTTTTGTGTATTATCAAGAATTTTATAGATGCTATCATCGTCTCTGTCAATTTCATAGCTAAATTGCAAATAATTTTTAAAAAAGGTAATTTCGTTAATAATGATATCCAATAATGGTTTGCTATCAAATTTAAAAACTTTGGAAAACTTTTTACGTATATGAAATATTGCTAAATTATTCCAATAAACGAAGTTCTTCTTAATTTCTTTTTCTAATAATTTATTGAGCCTAAATGTATTATATAAAATCAAATCCAATTCATTATCAGTATTATTATTCTCAATTTTAAATTCCGGATAAATGGTTATTTCATGAAGTTGCTTTTTAGCATGACTTTTTATAAAAATGGGGATTATAGGAGCTCCATATTTAATTGCAAAAGATGCACCGCCAAGTGGAGTATGACAGGGAATATCAAAAAAATTGATTAATGAATAATGTCTTAAACCTGCATCTTGCATTACAACAACAATTTCATTATTTTTAAACGCTTTTTCAATTTTACCTTTTATTTTATCTTTAATATTTTCATTTTCGGGACGAGATACCGGAATTAATTTAATACCACATCTTCTTAATAAATCAAGAATTCCAATGAACGAAGAATATTCCAAAATAAAATTAATTTTATATCCTTTTAATGCCATATATGCCCATAAAAATAAGTAATTTCCAATGTGTCCCGAAATTGCTACAACACCCTTCTTTTTCTCCAATGCTTTGTGCAAATTTTCGATACCCTTTATTTTAAAAAATGGGTCAAGATTTTTGGATTTATAAAAATATGGGAGTAAGGTCATTATGTCTAAAAACATTTCTGCCATATGTATACAATTTTGATAAACAATTTCACTAATTATCCATTCTTTTTGACTGGGACTTAGGTTTTTATATTTTTTATCAATTAAATCACCCATAATTTTTCGTGTGGTTTCCATCATTTCTTTTTTATATTCTCCATAGAAAACCCAGCTAAATCCTTTAGATATTGTATAAAAAATATTCTTTGGTATAAACTGAAAAAGATACGGCAATTTTAAGGCTATAAATAAATTCAATATGGGCTTGATTAATGAACCAGAAAATACTTGCCTAAAATCTTTGAGATTTTCGTAATAATCTATCGGAATAATTCGTTTTTGTTTCATATTTATCATAAAGTATTCCTATTTATTTCAAATTTTTTGTATTGAATTAAAAAGTCTAATTCAAAATGTTTTAACTCGAAATTTCTTATGTTTTTATTTTTTTATTTTTTTCTATTTGGCACATTAAACTTGAGTTTGAGTCTTCTGGCTTGTTAAAAAGTCGATATTACCTTAATTGATTTTTAAGAGGCATTAAAATATTCAGTTGAAACTGTATTTAATATTATACATTAAATAAAGAAAATTTGATATTATAATTCCTTTTTTAACTCTCTCAATACAATACAGCTTTCAATTTCATTTATACCAGATAAATTTCTAATTTTAGTGATTAATTCATCCAATTTTTTCAGGTTTTTGACCATAACTTTAGCCAAAATTCCGCATTTACCTGACATATAAAATGCTTCGGCAACTTCTGGAAAACTGACGATTTTTTCTGTCAGCTCCTTTATTTTTGTGTTGGATTGTAATGGAACAATAGTCAAAAATGCAATAACAGACTTTTCAGTAAATTCAGGATTTAAAACAATTGTAAATCTTTCAATAATTCCATTTTTAACTAATTTATTAATTCTTTTTCTTACTGTTGACTCACTGACGCCTAATTGTTTTGCAATATTTGAATAGGAATCTCTGCCATTTTTTTGTAGATATTTAATTATCTTTAAATTTAGCTCATCTTTTAGTGCCAATTGTAATTTCACTTCTTTAATTAATTATTGTATTTTGGTTCTTTATTACTTATTATTCTTTATAGATTTGTTTAATATTCATTTAAAATCTTTTTGAAATATTTATTAAAAAAGTGTCCAAATAAATGAACTTTTTATCGATTCTATTTTTTTTGGGGGATATATAAATTATTTTCTTGATATTGCTCACGATATTCTAAGTAAACTTAATGATTGTAGATATATGTATTCTGTTCATTATAATTGTATTATTCATTTATTAAATCTATAATTTAGAACTTTATTATAAGAACTCTAACTTTTAGATACAAAATTAGTTTAAAATAAATTTTAATTAAAGATCTTTTTTATGTTTTGTATTTAATTATCTGGCTAATTATTCACTTACCTTAAAACCTAAAATCTTGTTATACTTTTGAATGAATGGTTTTAATTTCATTGCAAGGGCCGGTTCACCACTTATTTTAAAATCACCAGATAAATATGCAGATACTGGATCAATCTCATTCTTTATAATTCCAGAACCTATTACATCTGTCATTTCAAATCGTATATTTGGATTCTCCACTACTCCCTCTTCCACTATGATTTCCCCATTACAAACTTGGAAATATACATCTGTTATCCCAAAAATTGAGAACTGGATTGAAAAATCTTGCGTCTTTCTCAATATTTCTTGTATCTCAGGATCCTGTTGCGCTAACTCTTTTATTGCTTTTAAATAAAGCACAAAATCTTGAATATCGAATTCTCCTGTGTTTACTTTCGTTTTAACAATTTCAACTTCCATTTTAAATCTATCTCTTATTTGTCTTTATATTTATTTTTTACAATATATCTGTTAAATATTTTTCAAATTATTTAATTTATATTCTTTTTTCAAGAGACTTTAATAAAAGATTTTTATTGGAAATTAA
>CAZYEE010000412.1:0-2963 GCA_964646355.1 uncultured archaeon
CGAATTTCCATCATTTTATGATACAGCAAATGTACAAATATTCAAATGGAATTCGTTTAAGAAAAACTTCAAAGATAAAATTAGCTTTATTCATGATAATTTACTGAATAAATGTATCGTTAAATATATCACAATAACCCAAAAACTTTATAGAAATGGTCGCGTAAAAATTGAGACGATCAAAGATGTGGTAAACCAAAAAGTCTCTGAAATTAGAAAAAGAATCCGAGATTTAATCGCATCAGGTGCAGTAGATGGTGAATATTATCCAGATAAAGATGAGGTTATTATTTTTACACCTGAAAGAAAGAAGATAATTGATTTTGAGGATAAAATTAATAAATTTATGGTTAAATTAAACAATGATAACAAGAATATACAAACATTCTTTGTAAAATCATGTAAAAAACGTCAGATCGAATCTACTACAAATGAAATATTTACCGAAATAAAAGAAATTTTCAATAAATCTAATAACTATGATGAAATTATTAAAAAAGAAATTCAAACTCTCCAAAAAGATGCCTTAGATGTAAAAATTGTTTTAAAACAATGGGAGAATTTTAAAAATAATCTACAAGACACTCTATTATCCATTAATAAAGATCTGAAAAAACGTCTTGATCTGAAAGAATTAATCACTGATTCTATTTCTATTTTTAAAACAAAAATTAAAGAACTTCCAGATCCTATTGAAAAATTAATCAATAATAAAGAACTGGAAAAAGCTAAACAATTATTAGATACTAGGGTCTTAAATTTAATTCAGACTATTAAGGATTTCGATATATCGATTCATGATATTCTACAAAAAGAGGAGAAAAAATATTTCAAAACGTTGGTCAGCGATTTGATTGATAATTGGAAAGATGAACAGAAACTACTTTTTGAACAGATATTTTTAGTAAAAGGTCAAATTATAGATAAAATTAAACAAATCCAATTAACAGAGAAGAAAAAAGAACTCGAAAAATTGATTGAAAACAAAATTAAAGAATTGAATAATATTATAGAAGAAATGGGTGAAATTGTTTATCCTCAAATCTCAATTGACTTAAAATTAGCACAAAAAAAACTTCTAAGCATTTCTAATGTTTTTCATTCAACAATTAAAGAAACCTTAAAGGAAATAAATTCATATGTAAAAGATGTATCGAATAATATTAGTGTAGAATTCAAACGAATGTCTGAAATTCTGGTAGATGATTTTAAAAAGAATATTAACAGTTTAACCGATTTATTCGATCAAACTTATCAAATGCTTGAAGATGAAATGATTCTTAAAAACCTTGAGGATTTAAAGACCGCATTTGGTACTAAAAGTGTAGATATCGGAATAATTAGTAATACTTTAAAAGTTCCAAAAAATCATATCCGAGACAGAATCATACAATTAATTGCCTCCGGAAAATTACAAGGTATAATGGATCCTGAAGCATTTGAATATAAATTCTCTGAATATTTAACCGAAGAAGATTTAAAACCTCATATTCTTTTAGAAGATGAATCATTTTTTAAAAAATTATTAAAAATTATTAAAAAATGGCAGAGTATTGTGGCTTTTTTAGCTCCCACTATAACTATAGGCGTAGCTTTAATGTCCCTAACAAATAACATACTTCCTGTAATTTTAATCCCATTGATATCAATTCTGGCTGCAATAATTTTTGTTTATATCAAACATAATAGAGAAAAGAAGAAAAAAATACCATAATACCAGTTTTTTTCAATCTGTTCTTTACATTTATAATATTTTTAAAATCTATCTTTTTAAATAAAACATCAATTCTTACAAAAAATTTTATAAAATACATGATCACAACTCATTGTTTTATATCATAGTTTCTAAATCATATAGAAAATTTTAAAAAATTGATAGTTTAAACAATCTAATTAGTTGATAAATACTATTTTATCTATAAAAAATGGAGATATCAAATAAAAATATTGAATAAAAAAATATAAGAGGCTGAAGAACTATGAGTGATGAAAACATCATAGATTATGTTCGTTTAACTAGAGTTTGGGACTCATTCAAGGCAAAAGAAATTAGAGTTTCAAGTGAGGCAAAGCCAAAAATAATTGAAATACTTAATAAGGTAGTCGATAAGAAAATTAAAGAGATTATTGATAAACTTCCTAAATATACAAAAGGGGCTAATGTGGGGGCCTTAAAAAGAAAAACTATTAAACTAGAGGATTTAGAGGGGCTTTAAAACAAAAATAAAATAAATACAATAAAACTACTTTAGTTCTTAAAATTATTCATATCAGTATTAACTCATTAATTATCAATAAATTATCTATTAATCATTTTAACTTTCTAAAATATTTCCCATGAATTTTTCTTCCTTTTTAGTTCTTTTTGGACTTGTTATTAATACATATACCACTACAAATATCAATCCGAATATTATTACACCAATTATTATTAAAATCCAGTTTGAAATTCCAAAAATAATAACATTTGAGTCTAAAATAGAACTGAATTTTCTGATATATATTGTTAAATTATATGGTAATCCATAATATGGTTCAATATTTTCAGAACACGATTCATAATATTGTATATTACCTGTTTGTAGCATATTTGTAACTATTCCGGTATTTTTATCAATATATACCATGTAATTCATATTTATCTGGGTGGAAATTAAGATAAGTTTCCAATTAATTCCATCATATGTATGATTCATATGAGAAGTGAGATTCAACAATAATGTAAAATTCAATATTAAACGATTGAATGTTAGCGAATTTGTCCACCATGATGGTTGTATTTGTGTAGTGTCATTTGATATTCCATGAAATATGAATTTCAGACTTGAACTTAAATTTATTATTCCATTTGTATATGAAGGATTCAAAAAATATTTTAATTCAGAAGGTAATTTACTCAAATTATTTGTATTTATTAGAATTTTAAATAATGAATTGTTTATTTTATAAATTGTATTATTTAT
>CAZYEE010000413.1:0-1199 GCA_964646355.1 uncultured archaeon
CAAAAGCCAGATTGCTGATATTTTCATCTTTAAAATATTCATCAAAAATTTCCTTTAAGTTAAATCCATCAGGAGGAAGAGGTTCGGGTACACTCTTTCGGTCTTCAAATGCAAGTCTATAGTAGAAGATTTTTTCTTTTAAGTTTTTTTCATTTATTGTTTTAAGGATATTGATTTTATTCAGATCAATTCCTTTAATAACCAAATGTAATATGGCATTTTTATCTAATGAGAAATTCGATAGAAAATTATCCAGGTCTTTTTCATTTATTTCTTGGATATATTGTGGTCTTATGTCCAAATTTATTTTATTAATTTGTGTATCATCGTTTAAATCAACAATATAAAATCCCTTGCCTGATTGTTTCCAGCTACTGATTTCACTTTTACTTAATATTTCAAGTGATCCACTGTATGCTAAGTAGCCATTACCAAATTTTTGATACTTTCGAGCATGGATGTGTCCTAATGCATAATAACTTGCAGACTTAGGTAAATCATCCAGAAATAATTCATGGGCACCTTCAAATGGTAGATCTTCTTTAATACCTTGGTGCAAAATGAGAACCGAATGCTTATAATTTTTTGAGATTTGATCAAACTTTTGTAATTCATCTTTTAGATATTTTTTTTGAATTTTTATAGTCGAGATGCCTGCAAATAATACACCATCAATTTCAAGATGCTCTAAACTAAATTTATCAAATAAATTCAATTCAAATAATGATAGTGGATTCATACCTCTTCGTTTAGGAATATCATGATCTCCAAGTATGGCGATTACTTTAGTTTTATCCTCTAACTTCTTCATAGTATTCTTGAATTTAAATAAAGCTTTAATTGGTGGTGATGGAGAATGGAAAATATCACCTGATAGAATAAGCATATCTGCTCTTTCTTCAAGTACTTTATCAATTGCTTGATCGAACGCGTTATAAATATCTTCTTCCCGTTGATCTAAGTTATATTGTCTATAACCTAAATGAATATCAGCCATATGAGCAATTCTCATTTTAGCTCATCATCTCCCTTAATTCATTAATTTCTTGAGACTCTCTTTCCCGGTCTTCTTTTTCTTTTTCAACTTTTTTGCGGGCTTCTTCTAATTTAGCTATGACATCGATATCGGCCCCGCCTTCTTTAGTCTTACGAGGACGGATTTTTACCATAACTGGAGCTTTAGTAACCTCTCCTACTAT
>CAZYEE010000413.1:1299-2962 GCA_964646355.1 uncultured archaeon
TGATCTGGGGTTTGGAATAAATTTATGTGCTTCCTCGATAAAAATATATACTGGAAATTCGAACCTTCTTGATTCAACTTCATCATAGATATCTCTTAATATCCTATAATTTACATAATCTGCAAGATTATCATCTAAACCTGATAAGTCGATTACAGAAACGTGTTGGGGCTTAATAATGTTATTAATATTTGTTGTGGAATCACCAAATACATTTAAGCGTTTAAGTTTTCTAACATACTTTAACGAGCCTTTCTTTTTTTCAAAACCGTTTAGCGTATCAATAAGGTCATCTATTGTATAACTGTCAAGTAGAGACTCTCTTAAATCTACAATAGCGGTTTCTAGTTCATCAATAATATTTGTCCATTTCTCACTTATTCCGCATATAATTTCGATTTCAGTGGGGCTTAGATCAGAGAATTTAATTTGATATGTTTGTATTTTTTTACCAATATCCTCTTCGTTATATCTACCCTTACTTTCTGGTGTTTTGAAAACTTCGAATCTTTCGATTCTGTTATCTGGAGGTTGTCTTCTGCTCCCCAGAAGTACATAATCTGCATGGGGATCAATTACAACAATAGTACCACCTTTATTATATAATTCCTCGATAAGAACTCCAGCAGTATAGCTTTTTCCAGCACCTGTTTGTGCTAATATTGCAAGATGACGCCTAAATCCACTAACATTAATTTTTACTGGAACATTTAATCGAGTAATTAGGTGCCCAATCTCAAGCCCTGCCTCTTTAGGAGATGAATAGAATTCTTCTAACAGTTTTTTTGGTGCCTTATAAACAACTTTTCCAGGTTGAATGGCTCTTCTTGGTTGATATATTATTTTATTATGAATGAATCCAAGAACCCTAGCTAATGCTAATGTCCTATTATCACTAAGTCCGGCAGCGAGGATTTTCTCAGCGGTATCAACTCTCAAATCTTCAGGCAATGCTTTTGAATGTGAAAAAATTTCAAAAATTTGTGCAATTATTTTAACATTTTCTTCTTTTTCTTCTTGTTTACTTCCATCTATTTCGATGATATGTTCATTTGATTTTACATAAATATATTCAAGTCGTTCGACCTCTTTAGTGGTGGCAAAAATAAATTCAGTTGGACTTGCTTCACCAACAATAATACCAATCTCAGGGGAATCTTGCACGTCTATAACCTCTTGGAGTTATTTTTTTACCAATAATTTCTTCAAGTTTTGATAAATATAAACCTTCAAATACATTTTTAGGTAATTTAACTTGAGAATCAACGGCTACAAGCCAAACATTATAATTATCAATTCCGCAGTATCC
This sequence comes from uncultured archaeon, assembly GCA_964646355.1. Lineage (GTDB taxonomy): Archaea > Asgardarchaeota > Lokiarchaeia > Helarchaeales > HEL-GB-B > HEL-GB-B. The sequence continues at coordinate 2,609 of CAZYEE010000413.1, forward strand.
TGCGGATATAACATCTAAAATGTCTGTAATATCAATATCTTCAATAATCTTGGGCCAACCTATTTCCCGAATTTTATCATCTCTACCGAGATACCAAGCCGGAATATCAATTCGCATTGGAGTATCAATGAGGTCAGGTAATAAATGAAATGAAACTATAGAGGGGAGTTCCAGCATTTTTTTAACTACATCACTAGCTTTATCCAGGAAATCTTTATCTTTAGAAGTTGTAGGAAAATTCTGTTTAATATAAAGTTCAGGGTCTCGCTCTATTTCTTTTATACGATTTCTCCACCGCAGACTAGCCCCCAATAATAATGGTGCAGTATATCCCGTGCTTTCTGCCTCATTCAT
>CAZYEE010000414.1:0-2946 GCA_964646355.1 uncultured archaeon
CTACCAATTATTATTTGTTATTTCCTGAATTTATTGTTAATATTTTTTCGATTTACAGTTCAATTATTGCGTTTATTGTGATAATTGGATTAAACGCCTTGGTAAGAATAATCGTTGCTAAATCCCTTCAAAAAATTATAAAAGATGAAATAAAAATTTCTACAGCACCGGGGCCTAACTTAAGCAGTATAATACTAGAAACTCCTGATTTTTCACCGAGTAACATAAATTCTCAAGTAATAAACCCTGTAATGAATTTACAATCCATTCATAATAATAGAATTATCTCAAATAAGTCTACAACACCTAATATGGATTATTTACAGATCCGGTTTATTAAGAACTTTAAAGAATTCATTCAAGCATTGAAACAAGAGGATATTACAAAGATTCAGTTATTATTACCCAAATTAATTGAGGATTCGGTTCATTTTCGTTATAATAAAATGTGTAGTGTAAAAGAAAAAGATACCAAGAAAATGTATTCATACATTTACAATCACAGAGCAAATAAATTAATGCTTGAACCAAATAAATTCAATGAACTCTATGCTATAATAACTAGTAAAAATTTCTCTATTCCATTATTGAAAAAATTGGAAAAAACGATTTTAAGACTATTCAAATCTCTTGAAATGTTAAATATTTCCAATTTAATTCCTGAAAAAGTCTTAATTCAAAATCCACCCGAAAATGGATTGAATGCCTCTCAACAATCTAGAACGGGCTCTAATAATTTGTTAGAAAGCATATGTGAAAATCAGCCAGTAAAAATTCACACGAATATTGATAATATGAATAATAACAAACTCGATATAAATAAAAATGCACTCATTATTAAGGACCAGAACTTAAAATTCTATTTTGATAAATTGGAAAACCAATTACAGACAATTGATAAACTAGATGCATTAACTTTATTGGAAGCAATTTTATCGGCTGTAATAGAAAAAAAATTTGGCACCGATAAGGTGAATGACCTATCATTTTATCGGGAAGCAATTGGGCGCGAAGTTTTAAGGATAGACTGGTGGGCAAAGATTCGGTTAATTTATTTAACCGATTTAAAGCGATTCATCAATCCATGGAGCGATCTAATAAAAAAAGTAGTACGGGGTGAAAACAGTACTGAAATTAAACAAAAAATTGCTGAGTTCTGGAATGATTTAAAAACCAAAATTTGGGAATTCGATTTTGCTAAAGGGAATCAAAACTCCATGAATAGAGGCAATAATCCTCTATGCGCGGAGTTAGGGGCGGTAAAAGGGAAGGGAGGGAGTCCACTTATTTCCAATGGTAAAATTCTTGATAAAGATGAAAGTTTGGATGTCCATCCATATGAGTTAGCCGCCCCAAATGAATCGAATGATATACAAACCATAAATATAGAACAACAGCAGAATAATGTTCAAACCTCTTCTAGTTCTAATATTGACAAAATTCTAAAAAATGTAAATAAAAAATGGGAGGAAGCCCTTCAGAATGAATCTGTAAATGATTTTAAGAATTTCTACATAAACAGCTATGAGGCGGTTGAAGAGCTTCTAAAGATAATAGCCATGAAAAACGGGCTTAGTATTAATTCAGCCATCGAAATACGAAATATTTTTATAAAACTTGAAAATATGGGCTATTCACTCATTCCTATTGAAAGATTCCAGAGATTAAGATATATCTATTCAAAAGAAATTAAAAATGAGGGAAAAATAAGCGAAGCTGGAAAAAAATCCATTACTGATGAAATCAAAAACCTATATTCGATACTTATTCAACAGTTGAATGGTCCACTGTGTTATCCTCAAAATAAAATTAAAGAAAAATTATCAAATAATCATATATCGATTGAAAATACCACTCCAAAATCCCTTTTAGAAGAAATAAAAATTACCACTAAAGAAAATAATGAGACTAAAGAAAACAATGAACTAAGAGAAGATTTTGATGGAAATTTCAGTGTACCATTACCAATTCTGGATAACTCAAATTCCAGCAAGGATTCGAACATTATTTCGGAAAATTCTGGCGTATTACTTGCATATTTCGATCAAGATAAAGGGTATATTGTAAAATATTTTATCGATACAAATAAAAAATTCGGAGAAAAACTGGTCAAAAAACTGGCGGATACTGCACTCAGGATTAATGATTCCGATATCATGTTTTATTTTAAAATAAAGGAGTATTCAGGCAATTTCTATGCAAAACGTTTTCATATCAATAATCCAACTGTTCGAGGAGGTACTGAAATTTATGCTCTGGTTATTTTTACTGATGATGAATCTATTGAAATTACAGAAGATATACTTGATGAAACTATAAATGATCTTAAACTTAATATTGATGACCATATAATTATTGATGATTTATTTCATTCCTTATTCATTTCAAAAGATTTTGATAGAAAAATAGTTGGGCAGAATAACCAAATTACAAATATTTCTGCAGCTGTTCCAACACCTGTTTCCACATCGATAAATACAATCAAAATCACAAACGCCCTTAATAGTGATTTCAATGATTTTTTTAGTGGAGGCATCCCACTTCATGTTAAAGGCCTTTCCACACAAGAATTTCAGCAATTACTTGTTGATATGCCTATATTAACCGTGTATTATGTTAATTTGAGAATTTTTGGATATCGAGATTATTTCAAGAGTTATATTGAAATTTGTGACCATTTTGATATTCAACCTTATTATTATGATGTGGGAAACTATCCTAATAGTGTAGTACCTGATGCATATCCTCCATGTATTGTAGTTAGTATTAACAATGAAGTGAATGTTCTTGATCTCTCCGAGAATCCCGTAGAAAAGCTGGATGAGTTTAGAAGAATTCTAGATTCATATGAAATAAATAATCAAAAATTAGATGGACTAATTAAACTAGGAACTGATATTGCATATATAGATCAAAATACCCAAATAAATTATAAGAAAAAGATCA
>CAZYEE010000415.1:0-2940 GCA_964646355.1 uncultured archaeon
ATAAAGGAATTTATATTTGTACGTCTAATTTTTCTCTAATATTGAAATAATTTAAAATTTAATCTAGAAATTCAATATAAAACTAAAATTCAATATTAAAATAGATTTAAATTCAAATATTAATATAATTGAAAAAATATGACTATTTTGAAATTAGAATGATGGAATTAATGCTTTTGAACCGTGTAGTTTTGCTTGAATTATAAGCCAGAATAGTTTTAATGTTGAGATTGGTACCATATCTAAGATAGAAACTCCCGATAATTTGCATAAAGCCTCGATAGTTTCAGCAAGATTATTACAATTGCCTGAAAAGAAGACATTTTTCTTACCAAAATGATCTCTAAGTTTTTGACCTATTTCTTCTATCGCACAATAGCCAGCTACGAGTCCTCTGGTATAACCCTCTTTTTCTAATAGTTCTGGTAGATTTTCATCATGTCCTTTTCCCATTATTATAAAGAATCCACCCTTGAATTTCTGGGGATAGTCATAGGCTAACATTTGAAGGGCATTTAGAGGATTGTTTTGGCAGCCTTCCCTACAAACCAATTTTTTACCTTTAACAATTTTTACATCTTCTGGGAATTTCGGAAGTAAGTCCCAATCATATTTTTTAGTATATTCATCAATATTTTTACCTACAATTTCTATTTTTGAAATATCAGCAGTTCCTAACCCTCTTTCCTCTGCTATTTTTAATTGAGGAACTTCATCTTTAGTAAGTCCAAAAATTCGAGCACCAACCGCATCTACAGCAACTGTATCTGTACCTGCGACTAACACATTAAATGGTATTACTAATTGATCTTCAAGTGCAGTAGGTGGATAATGTCCATTTACGGTTCCTTCAGTACCATCAATTATAGTCAAGTCTGGTCTAATATATTCATATACATCTACTAATTTTGAATGAAGATTATAATTATGGTCCTTACCTCTATCTTTGTGGCTCACAAAACCCCATTGATTCTTGATGCCCAAAGTCACAACTGCCATTGAATGGGTTTTTAATTTTGGTAAATTAATATATGTGATTGTATCTCTATTTTTAATGATTTTTGCAATAGTTTTTGGCATTTCAAAGGATTTTAATATGTATCCATTAGATTTCTCGTCCTTAGATGGTTTGCCCTTAAAAACATATGTTTCAGTTTTTTCTTCATCAAGATATATTGGCTTAGCGCCTGTCTTTTTGCAGACTTTCTTGAATCCAGCTATTTCAAAGACAACGCGAGTCATATTGGCTTGTGTAGAATTTTCAATCACATAAACTTTTGCATTTAACTCTTTCAGTTTTTCAATTAATGATTCTAAAACTTCAGGAGAGGTGTAACAATGTTTTTTATAATCAATTCCATTAACTTTTATGTATACTTCTTTTGAATCTTTAATTATTGAAACTCCATCTTTTTCAAAATATTCAAAAAGCTTGTTAATTGCTAATTTTATTCCATTCTTTGTATCAACAATATAAACTTTTGCCATGTTTAAAGCTCCAAGTTCATTAGTTATTATATTCAAATGTTATTATAATCAAAGGTTATCATATTCAAGTATCTCTAACTTTTTATTAACTTTAACTTTTTCATTCTAAAATAAAAATATTGGAAATTGGTTTATTTCGACGAGGATTGTAATTTAAAAATTATAAAATCTTTCACAATTTTAATTATTGAAGATAAATTTGAAATATTCATGCATTTTTGATCAAAGAATGATATTTAAGAGTTCTCAAAATTTATAAAAAAATTTATAATTTAAGTCATTTTATAATTAAGCGAACGGGAGATAATGTCTTTCCAGCACGCGTATCTTTTTTTACGTTCATCTTCAGACATTTTTGGTGTATAGATTTTATCTAGGATTAAGAAATCTTTTAATTGTTCAATCTTCCAGAATCCCGTTTCTAGACCAGCCAAAAATGCAGCACCAAGAGCTGTAGTTTCTGGATTTTTATAATGAACTACATTTAAACCCAAAATATCGCTCATAAATTGTAAGACGAATTTATTTTGTGAAACTCCGCCATCTGCTACTATTGAATCAATTTTTATTTTTGCATCCTTCATAATTCCTTCTACAATATCTTTAATTCTAAAACAAATTCCTTCTAAAACCGCTCTGACAATATGTTCTGGTTTGGTATTCAAGCTGAGTCCAAATAAATTACCTCTGGTTGTATTATCCCAAATAGGAAATGAAAGTCCTGATGTCAAGGCTGGAAGAAAGAATACTCCATCAGTTGAATCCACACTCATTGCCATTTTTTCTGTATCTGCAGGGTCGTCATATAATTTAAATATATCTTTAATAAAATCAATGATATTACCCGTATTATGACTTAATCCTTCCAATAAATAATATGTTTTTAACTTTCCTTCATCATCTTTAATAGTCCAAGCTATTAATGGATAAAGTTTGCGTCTGGAAGCTTTGGGTTTTTCACCTGTAAACATATCTACAAAAGTTCCAGTTCCGTTAGTGCATTTAATATTGCCGATTTCTGGAGTTCCAGCGAATAATGCGAATAGACTTGCTTGCTGATCTGCTACTACCGATTTAATAGAAATTGGTCCATCAGCAAATAATTCAGTAGTACCAAAATCACCTCTTGTAGGTCTCAGTTCTGGGAAGATATGTGGAGGGATATTGAATGCTTTATAAACTATTGAATTCCATGTTAGTTTAAATGGATCCAACAGACCTGTAGCTGATGCATTCGAATAATCTGTTAGGTGTAGTTTGCCTTGAGTCAAATTATAAATAATCCAAGTATCAATAGTCCCCCATCCTGTAGATTCTAGCTCCGCTTTTTTTCTTAATTCAGGATCTGAATTTAATAAATATCCCGTCCTGGCTGATGCGTGGTCTGAATTAAATCTCAGTTGGCTTGCGGTAATGAACATTGGATTACTTGAGAAGAGCGTTAAAAATCGA
>CAZYEE010000416.1:0-2938 GCA_964646355.1 uncultured archaeon
TGGAGAGCCTCGAATCTTTTATTGAAATCTGTCTGGAGAGCCTCGAATCTTTTATCAAAATGGGCAATCAAATCTTTTAAATCTTCTTTAGTGGAAAGTACTCTTGATAAAGCTTTTATTATTGCACCTCTAATTGCATCATCCTCTTTAATTAATTTAGGTAGAATTTTCCTTAACTCATCAATGTTTATTGAATTCATCTTAATTATTATTTATATAGCCTCATTTATAAATTGATATTTCAATAGATTTAGAATTAATTGGAATTAAATTATAAAAATATTTTCAAATTTGAAAATTTATTTTTTAGTAGAAAATAATGTAAAAACGGGATTAGCTTATTAATAAATCACCCAAAGGTCAGTTAATCTCTTATTTTGGATATTCAAATAAAATAAGGAAACTTTATGATTTGGAAAGCGTATGATTTAACATGTTTAATTATCTAAGAAATGAAAATCAACAAAAATTTAAAAATATTTAAATATGAAATTTTTAATTTAATAATAAATTTCAAATTGATAATATTAAAAATACCGAAAAATAATGAACATAGATTTTAGAAATACTTAATTATAAAGAATTTATTTACTTAGCTGAGGACTAAAAATGGGATTGCTTGAATATGCACAAAAAAAAGTTCTGCAAGATAATCCGAGATCTATAAATTTTGCACTGAAATTTGCCCGAGGAACTTTTAAAATAAGGCAATCTTTTCGTAGAAATGAAAAACGAATGTTTAAAAAAAATAAAGATATTTTCTATCAAAAGGTAGAACGAGTATATGCAGCTTTTAAACTAAAGACACCCGATAGAATTCCAATCTGTGGAATTGCTGGTGATGCCTTTCCAGCTCGATATGTAGGTATTACTCCTAGAGAGTATCTCTATAATATTGATGGAAAAGGTTTGGAAGCACATTATAAATTTATCAAAGATTTTTATGATTTCGATTTGGTATTTCCAACTGCATTATTTGGTTGCGGAATAGGAAAGATTTTGGAAGCCATGGGTATAAAATTCATAAAATTACCTGGTAAAGACATAGACGAAATGTCATTTTATCAATTTGATGAGCGTGAAGTTATCAAAGATCCAAATGATTTAAAAAATATAAATTTAAAATATTTTAATGAAATGGTGATGCCTGAAATTCTTGAAATTGCATTACCTAAAAAACAGCGTTCAAAAACTACGAAATCAATGACCAAAATTGGAAATATGGCAATGAAGTTTTTCTTTAGATATATGCATCATTTAGATAGAACTGAAGCAATGGGAGTTCCAATGATAATTGGTGGTCAAGGAATTCAACCATTTGATATTGTTTGCTTATTTTTCAGGGGATTAATGAAGATTAGTGGTGATATTAGGCGATATCCCGATGATATAAGAAAATTATGTGATAAATTAGCCAAGCCTTTATTAAATTCCTTTATAATATCCGTAAAAGCTTTTCAAAAGATACGAGAAATTCCATCTGAATATAATATAGATCCGGATTTGTTCATTGATGAAAAATCTAGGAAAATGAATATACGAAAAAGTCTCTTTTTTGTTTGTGAAAGGGCATTTATGATGAACCCCAGACAATTTGAAAAAATTGCGTTTCCCAGCTTAAATTATGTCATAAAAGGCTTATGTGATAATGGACTTACTCCAATTCTCCAATTTGAACAGGATGTGACACATCTCTTACCAATAATAAGAAAATTACCAGGGCCTGGAAAATGTGTATTTAGCTGCGATGCTTCTGATATTCAAAAAGCAAAAGAAATATTAGGCGATCATATGTGTATCATAGGAAATGTGCCTTTAAGTCTCTTTACAGTGGGTACACCTAATGATATCGATAAATATGTAAAAAATCTGGTCGACACAGTTGGCAAAGAACCGGGATATATTATAGGTCCAGCTTTAAGTATTCCAGGTGAATCTAAACCAGAAAATGTAAAAGCATTTCTAAATGCAGCATTAAAATACGGAAAATTATCTTAATTATATCTACTATTTGAAATTTTTTACTTTATAATAAATATTCCGATAATTTGAAAATGATTTAGCTCTAAAATGCTAAATGAAAACAATTATCCTCATTTATCCTTTAATTTATTAAATAAAGTTTAAATTTGAATTTGGCTCAGAGATCATGAAACTATAACGAATTTTCCTTTATTTTTTAAAAAAGATTATTATTTAGCCATTAAAATAAGTTAAAAAAATTACAGTGATTAATAATATAATATTTAATATAATTTCAAATATTACACCTGTTTTTTTTGATGTATCTCCTTTAATTCCCTTCAGTAGAAATAAAACTGGTCTATTAATAAAATTATGGATGTATGGTTGATCATACCATTCTAAATGCAGAAACTTATATTTTCTTAATGCGCGAGCTCCCCAATCTAGAATATCTGGTAAAATAGATGCAAGCATTCCAAACCAGAATTGAAAATAAAATATTAAAATTGAGAATGTAAAAATGAATATTCCTAAATGATATGTAACCCAAAATTTATCGTTCCAATCTGCTTTAGGCGGGTGATATGTAAATTTAGAGGCTAATGGATCTAAAATTGCATGAGACAATAATCCGAATATCAGAATTAAACATATTAATAGCCAATAAAAAGATCCAACAACAATTGTTAGCACATATTGAATAATAATACCGACAAGAAAATGAGTTGATGATTGAATTCTAATGACCTCACTTGAAACTTTATTGAAATTAATATTGAATAATTAATATTGTTATTTATTCTACTTAAATTTTCAATTAATTCTCGTTTTTCGATTAAATATATTGTATATTATACAATTTAATCTGACAAATTTTGGAGAAAAATTAAAGTTAGTAATCAATTTTACCACAAACACCAGTGATATTAAGTCGATTAGTATTATTAGACATAATAAACTAGAGAATCCAGGG
>CAZYEE010000417.1:0-2918 GCA_964646355.1 uncultured archaeon
AAAGTCGGAAACTTATTATTTAAAGTCGGTCTTTAAGAATTTTTGACCAGCCTATTTTAAGTGAATAAAATGTTAAATATGTAAAAATGGCTTATTGTGTTATTAATAAACTATAAAAAGTAAAGTAGAATTGCTATTAAATGTAAAATATATAAAAATTTATTTTTCAAAAGGGTGTCTTATAAAAAGATAATATTTATCGGCGTTTTGGAGTTCCATTAAAATTCTCTTTTTAATCATGATGTCAGGTTCGCCTATCTTAGAAACCCTTTCACGAATATCTTTAAAGGATTTGAAATTTCCTTTTTTTCGTTCATTAATAATTTCCCACATGAGTTTCTTACCAATACCTGGAATTAATTCTAATTGATGCATTTTAGTGGTAATAGAACGAGCGTTATTGAAGAAATCCACAAATTTTTGCTCATTTTCGTGTATTATATGTAAAATTGTGTCATCAATCTCAAATTTGGCTGTTGCTGTTAATTCATCATAAGAAATTCTACCTTTTATATGATCAATTTTATCTCTATGACCAGATCCAATATAGAGTTTATCTTTGATCTTGATATCAGATTTATGAGATTTTCTAGGGACAAGTTCAAGGAGGGTGAAATAATCAACTCCAATTGCCTGGATAATGGGCTCTGTTTTAAAGGTTTTTGCACGTGATTCAGCATGACCTTCTGGTAAATAATCTAATACAATAACATATTCTTCAAATTTTTTATTTGAAGCTGATTTAGCGTCTTTATAAGTTTCTCTATTATTAAATTTTCTTTTACTTCTAAAACTTTTATTTTTACTCATTTTTCACCCTCGTATTGATAATAAGAATTTTAATTATATCGTATTTATTGAGATTACTATTATCCTTTCCCCCTTTTTATTAATCTGATAATTATAATCTCAAATAACCCAATTAAATACATTAAATAATGGCTCATTGAATCCATATACTTTGGTCTGATATGATTTGTCATAGATAATCAACTTGATATTAAATATGATTAATAATTTGTTCAATATACATTATAAAAATTTTTAATATGTAAAAGGCGAATAAAATTAAATGGATAATGTTTGGCTTCAAAAATGAAATAGAAGGGAGAATCATCCGATTGTAATATGAAATTTATTATTATGCTTCACTTTCAACATCTTCAATTTGAGATGATTCGCTCTCTATTTCATCAAGTTGTTGTGTTTCTTTCTCTTTTTCTTCAATTTCAGGTTCTTCACCTTCAATTTTTACTTTATAAGTAAGTATAAGTTCTAAAAGTTCCTTTTTTTCTTCATCTGTAAGCTTTTTAGGTTCTTTTCTAAGAAAAATTTCTAATTCATCTACAAGAGTAGGTAAGTATTTTAAATTAGCTATTTGAGTAGCTGTATTTATGGATAATCCAAAACGGTTGACAATTTCATTTCTAAATTCCAATGCTTCTTCAACTGATAATTTACAGAATTCATTAACATAGCTATAAGTCATTTTTTGTAAATATGATAAATTTTCAATATTACCCTCAGCTCTCTTGGCTAGAATTTCTTTTACCTCTGCTAATGTAAGAATTTCTTCGTTAATAATTTTTTTTTGAAAAGTAATCACCTCAAATAAATATTTTTAATTAAATTTTATTTTGTATTAAATAATCATAATCATTTTAAATAACTTTTTGATTTTTTAGAAGGATTATAGCTTATGTAAACTCAAATAAAATTTAAATAAATCTAAATAAACTTAAATAAATTTAAATTGATCATTTTAAATTGATCATTTTAAATTGATCATTTAAAAAATTTCTATTATTTAGATTGTGGAAGGTTTTGTAGTCTAAAATGTTCTGGGCGGATGATTAATGTTTTAGTTTTATTTCCAGCTTTTATGCTTACGAGATAAGCCCGGCCGCGTTGCCCAATAATTGTTCCAGTTTTGCCATGGTATCGGTAATGGGGTTGACCTTTATGCTGGCTTGGGTCTATTATAATATCAACTTTAGCTCCTGGAATATATTTATCACGCAATAATAAATATCTAAGACTTCTAATCTGCCCTTTTTGTCTTACTTTTTTTCTATGGATATGACGGGTGTGTCTTGATTTATATCCTTTAGATCGTTTCATTTTGATCAGTGAAAACAACTTTATAAGATGATAAAAAAGATAATTATTCGATATTTTTAAAATTTTTCAATAAGTGGAGTTATATTAAATTTTCTGAGATCATATTTAAATATTGGGATTATCAACTACAAGGACATCTAATTCAATAACTTTACATTCAATATTACCTAAAAGTTCACTAACACTGGGCCTTGTCCTCCCATTATCACCGGATATTAGTTCTTTAATATAAGTTCCTCCTTGAGATGTAATAATAGCAATAAATCCATTTTCAGTTATCTCCTCAATTTTAAAGGAATAAATTTGTTTTTTTCTGGTTTTGTTGGCTCGTCTGTGAAGTACTCTAGTAGGAGTCTTTTGTTCAATAATTACATTTGAAAGCTTATTTTCTAGATCCAATATTTTTTGTCCATCAATTTTAACATCAAGCTCAACTTTAGCACGGTAAGTTTTTTTTATCATTTGAGAACTAGCTTTTATTTTTCTTACAACATCTTTATCTGAAAATTCTAAATCTTTTACTTGAACTCTTCCGGCTGCAAATTCGTTGATTAATTTTTCAAGATGTTTAAGATCGATAAACCTTTTTTTTGGATCCTTTATTTCCATAACAAAAGGACGGCCTGAGCCTAGCATTAATGCATCAATATCCTCTCTACCAGCACCATGAAATTTAGCACCTGAGCCCTCACATAATTCGATTGCTTTTGTAGTAATTAATTCTTCAATTGAAGTTTCATATTTAGTGCCTGTAAAATCACATTCTTCACAACCCTTTCCATCACAATTTTTACAAG
>CAZYEE010000418.1:0-2903 GCA_964646355.1 uncultured archaeon
TGTAAGTGATAGTGAAAGCCTTTATCATAATGGCGAATTTATCTCTGGAGCAAATATTACAGTCACTAATATGGGCTGGACAACTCCAAATAATTATTCAGTTCAAGAATACTCCTCCAATTATACCATGTCAATAAGTAATCTTTCATTAACAAATATTCAATACTATTATCTTGACATTACTGCAAATACTCCCTCAAATTCCTATCAAAGTGCTTCTATTTCCGGTCTACCTATTCAAGTTCGACCTCTAACCACTGCACTGACTTACGACGCCGTTGTCCCCGTTCCATATGGCAATAACGCCACTATTACTCTTTATTACCAAGTATCTGATCCAGACTCTCTTTATCATAACGGCGAATTCGTCCCCAATGGAATCGCTACTATTACCAACCCAACAGGTTGGGTCTACTCTTATCAAAATAACTCTCCTGACAATTATACTTTAAATATTGATAATAGTTCCATCCTCAATGTTCAAGATTATGAAATCACCGTCGTTTTTAGCTCCTCCTCAGATAAATATTCAAATGCTACAATTTCCGCTCTCCCATTCACAGTTCGTTCCCTTGCTACTAACCTGTTTTATGATGCAGTTCCTGCTATTCCTTATGGAAATGATGTAAATATTACCATTAGATATCAAGTAAAAGATCCCGCTTCATTATATCATAATAACGAATACATTTCAAGTGGAACACTCACAATCACTTCCCCAAGTGGTTGGAGCTCCCCAGATAATTATTCGGTATATGAATTTTCGAATTATTATATCGTGGAAATTGATAATGATACTGTAAATACAATCGGTGATTATTATATTTCAATTCAAGCTTCAACCGCTGGGAATATTTATGGTTCTGCAACTCTTGAGAATTTACCGTTCTCGATAAGATCTCTTACAACTGCTGCTTCATTCGACCCGCTGGTTCCGATACCATGGGGTAATCCCGTGAATCTTACGGTATATTACCGAGTTTCAGATTCACAATCCTTATGGCATGATGGTGAATTTATTTCAAGTGCCACGGTCTCAATCACGGAGCCCTCCAGCTGGCAATTAAATAATAATTACTCATTAACTGAATTAAGCTCTTCATATGTAATTACGATATTTAATGATACAGTGGACCAAATAGGCAGTTATCTCGTTAATATCTCGTTCACTTCGCCATCTGGTATTTATACAAATACATCACTGATTAATGTGCCATTCAGGATCAGACAGCTCAAAACTGCAATCGATTTTGACCCAATACCCACAATACCTTGGGGTAATAATGCAACCATCACGTTATATTATTTTGTCCAAGATTCCGAATCTTTGTACCATAATGGTGAATTCCTGCCATATCAAACTTTAAATATAATAGATCCGGCAGGCTGGACGACAGCTGATAATTATTCATGGCATGCATATGCCGCAAATTACACGATAGAGATTGATAATGGTACTATAAATGAGATCAAGAGCTATTCAATCTCAGTCGTGATCAATTCGTCCAGTCCAGTTTATGAGAATGGAACATTTCTTGGAATTCCATTCACAGTGAGAGCATTAACCACCACCATCACATATGATCCAGTAGCACCAGTTCCATGGGGTAACAATGCCACATTAACACTATATTATTTTGTACAGGATTCAGAATCATGGTATCATAATGGAGAGTTTATTTCGGGAGAAGTTGTTAATATTACCTCCCCAGCTGGCTGGCAGATACCTGATAATTATACGTATCAAGCTAATTCTGATAATTATACTATCCAAATTTCGAATACCTCACTTACAAATGTTGGCACTTACTACATTGATGTAGAGATCAGTTCAAGTCAAGGCCAATATGAAAGTGCGTCATTCTCGCAGATTCCGATTCAAATTCGTGCATTAACTACAACACTCACTTATCAAGCGGTAGTACCAGTTCCATATGGTAATAATGCAACAATCATATTATTCTATCAAGTATCAGATCCGCAATCGTGGTATCATAATGGAGAAACAGTGCCCAATGGCGTTATAACAATCACAAATCCCGTTGGCTGGACTTACTCATATACAGAGAATTATCCAGATAACTATACTTTAAACATTGATAACAGTTCGATTTTAGCAGTTCAGGATTATACTATTTCGGTTTCAGCGAATTCAGCGTCACCAATTTATGCTTCGGCATCCATTGCATCACTTCCATTTACGGTCCGTTCACTGGCTACAAATCTGTTTTATGATGCGGTGCAAGATGTTCCATGGGGCAATAATGTGTCTATAACAATCAGATATCTGGTGAAAGATCCCGCTTCATTATATCATAATAATGAATTTGTGCCAGGTGGAAATATTGTTATCACATCCCCAAGCGGTTGGACTGTTCCAAGAAATTATACGGTTACAGAATATTCCACACATTATATTATTAATATCGGAAATGATACTGTTAGAAATATTGGTGATTATTATATTACAGTCCAAGCTTCAACAGCTGGGAATGTTTATGGTTCTGCAACTATTGAGAATTTACCGTTCTCAATAAGATCGCTTACAACTGCTGCTTCATTCGACCCGCTGGTTCCAATTCCATGGGGCAACCCCGTGAATCTTACGGTATATTACCGAGTTTCAGATTCTCAATCCTTGTGGCACGATGGCGAATTTATTTCAAGTGCCACGGTCTCAATCACGGAGCCCTCCAGCTGGCAATTAAATAATAATTATTCATTAACCGAATTAAGTTCTTCATATGTAATTACTATATTCAATGATACAGTAGACCAAATAGGTAGTTATCTTGTTAATATATCATTTACCTCACCTTCTGGTATTTATACAAATGCAACACTTATCAATGTGCCATTCAGGATCAGACAGCTCAAAACTGCAATCGATTTTGACCCAATAC
>CAZYEE010000419.1:0-2895 GCA_964646355.1 uncultured archaeon
TAGTCTGACTCATATTCAAAGTCGTTATCAACTCGGTGGGTATCTCAAGAACCGTTATTATAACCGTAGTCTTATTATATTCATACCCATATTTTGTGGCATTTATAATAAAATTAAATACTCCAACTTCCGTTGCATTAAATATCCAGGTATAATTACCAGCACCTAACTCTTTCATCTCCCATTTCGGATTTAATGTTATATTGACCGACGCTTGCGTTATACCAATATCTCTTAGTGTATCATTATAGTAAGCATTGATCACCAATGATTCATTATAATAAATTGTATAATGATACCTTATAGTCTTGTTAATATATATCGTAATATTTGTGGGTCTCTCTATTACATGTATAATAAATGAAATCGATTGATTGATATAACCATATTTTGACGCATTAATATAATAATTGAAGTCTCCTAATGTCGTCCCATTAAATATATAACGATAATAGCCTGAATTATTTCCTTGCATCGGAATTGTTTCATTAATTAAAACACTCGCATCAAGTATTCCCTCATCCAATATTGTATTATTATATAATAGCTCAATAATCACACTCTCGTTATAATGTATGGTAAGCTCGGTCATCTCTGTAGAATTCATATAAAGCTTTACCTCTGTTGAATATTCAATAACTTGAATATTTAACGAATTTTCTGCAAACTTGTATCCGTATCTTGTCGCATTAAATGTAAATAAAAATGTACCAATAGTAGAACCCTTATATGTGTATGAATGATTTCCATTTCCTATTTCATTCATTGATTCCATTATTGTTAATGTAATATTTACACTAGCACTTTCAATCCCTGTTTTCCTTATTGTATCATTATAATATGCTGTTATTATTATCGTCTGATTGTAATAAATAGGCTGTCCTGTCGGTATCGATGAATTAACATAAATCACCAACTCCGTCGGTCGCTCCAATATCGTTATATTGAATACCATGCTCTGATTTTGATATCCATATCTATCCGCATTCACAACAAATGTGTAATTGTGAAGCACCGTAGCATTGAAAATTAAAGTATAATATCCACTACCAACATCACTTAAATTATATGTACTCGATTCGGTAATATTCACTACTGCATTTTCAATTCCTAAACTATAATTTAAATCTTCATAATAAATTGTTATGTTTAACGTCTCATTATAATACATTGTAAATGATTTAGTATTAGTGCCATTCAAATATAATGTTATATTTGTATCCCTCTCTATTACTTCAATCTGTATACTCGTTTCATTATAATTATAACCTAATTTCGTTGCATTAATAATAAACTGATGGATTCCTAACTGATTAGCCCGGAATAGATATGTATAATTTCCAGCAATAGTATCCGGTGTCATTGGAGTCCCTGAAATATTTACTGAAGCACCTTCGATCCCCTTTATATCAATAATATCTTCATAATAGGCACTAACTAAAACAGTTTCCCCATATAAAACTGTCCATTGTAATCGCTTTGTACCATTCAAAAATATACTTAAATTTGCACTTTTTATTACTATAATTATCTTGAACTCTTTTATCCTGCTCTCATACCCGTATAAACTCGCATTCACACTTAAATTAAATTGATGCGGTAAACTATACATCTTATACCAATACGAACCATTGAATAACCAGGTGTAATTCCCAGAAACTCCCATCTCGCTCATCAAATAATGATAACTATGCACTGATATATTCAAAGTCGCATTACTTATCCCATTATTATTTAAAGTATCATTGAAGAATGCTGTAATATTGACTACCTGATCAAAATAAATATCTAATGGATTAATATAAACCGTACCATTCAATGCAACCGTTAAACTGGTCGGTCTCTCTAATACTGTAATTATTATTGTTGTCTTATTAACCGCATACCCGTGCTTTGAACCATTGATCTCATATGTAAATGTCCCTACTACCGTCGCATTATATGTTATCGTATAATTTCCTTTATCTACAGTCTCCACCATCTGAGTCTCATTGAAATAGACTAACCCATTCTCTATACCACTACCATTTACATAATCATAATAAAACGCAGTTATCTTTAATGTCTGTAGATAATACAGCGTATAATTATAAGTTTCCGTACCATTCACATATGTTGTAATATTTGTAGGCTTCGATACCAGATTTATAAATATATAAATCTCACTATAATCATAACCCGCCTTCGTCGCATTTATCTTTATTTGAAATTGATGCGGTATTGAATATAATTTGTAATAATCCGTTAAATTGAATAAATAATAATAATACCCACTTGATCCTATCTCCGTCATATTATATAAACTCGATTCTATTAATATCTTCAAACTTGCATTCGATATAGGCTGATTTTTCTCCGTATCATTAAATAAACATGTTATATTTATAATCTCATCAAAATATGCATTTATATTGATAGTCTGTGTACCATTCAAATACGGAACAATTTGCGTGGCTCCTCTTACTGAAACATTAAACCAAACCTTCTTTAACTCGAATCCTAATCTCGAAACATTCGCCTCAAATCGATAATTACCTCCGCTACTTGGATCAAATAACCACGAATAATTTCCATTACCATTATTATTCATTGGAGTATCTGTTGCAACACTTGGGTGAGTTATACACGATATATACGCATTACCACTTGAAATTGATTCGTTTGTGTCAGTTCTATAGTAATACAAAGTAATATTTACAGTTTCATTGAACCCTATTTCCATACTATCAGTTTGTGTACCATTTAGATATAAAATTACATCGGTCGGTCGTGGTTTTACCATAATATAATAGATATGCTCAACTAATTGATAACCGTATAGACTAGCATTTATTTTAATCGTAAAATTATATGGAAGCTGCACATCTCTTCCCCAAACACTTCCATTGAATAAAT
>CAZYEE010000420.1:0-2894 GCA_964646355.1 uncultured archaeon
GTCGATTACTTCGCAGTTGATATAAAAAATGAATTTAAACCAAAAATCTATGCCAAAACAGTAGGATTATCTGTTTTAAATGGAAATAAAATTATTAAACGAGTAAAAGAATCACTTCAAACTATTATCAATTCAAATTCATTTCTTGAGGCTAGAACTACAATAGTTCCTGGATTAAATGATTCCAAAGATACTATTGAGAATATTTGTAAAGAAATTATCGGTGTAAACCGCTATGTTTTACAGCAATTTAGATGTATTGATAAAGTTCTCGATGATAGCTTTTCAAAATTACCTTCACCCTCTAGAGATCAACTATTAAATCTCGCAAAAATCGCAAAAGAATATATTGAAGATGTTAGGATTAGAACTGCGGAAAACGGTGAAGAACGCCTATAATAATTAAAATAAAGATTAATCTCGTCAATTTTTTCGCTATATCTTTATTTTTTAAAAGAATCATAATTTATATTAAAAGAAATTTAGTTTTGTATCAAATTTTATCATCAAATAATTACACTTTATATTAATTCAGAGAATTCTAAATCCGTTTCAGTCAATTCTTCCCCACATTTAGGACATTTTCCGTGGTCTCTTACATACTTATAGAATTCCTCTTTATGGATATAGACATAACAATATGGGCACTTTACTGTTTTGTCATCAAGCCAATTTTCGCAGATAATACATTTTTCCAATTTATTATTACAATATGCACATATTAGGCTATCTCTTTTTATCATTTTTTTACAATATGGGCATTCTGCAAATTCTACCTCTGACTTTTCTTGATCAGTTTCTTTTTTTCCAATAATTTCGAGAAGAGCGCTGGTATCTACTTCTACTTTTCCTTCCTCAGGCGTTGCTATTTCTTCTTCAATAGTTGGTGGTGCAGCTTCAAATTCATCCAATGAAACTTCTTGGTCGCTCGGTTCAATAGGTGGTGGAGCTTCCAAAAACTCTTCAATAATTTCATCGTCTTTTACCATTGATGGTGGAGGTAAATTTGTATCTAACAATGGTATTTCTTCAATCTCTTCCATCTCCTCCTGTACTTGCTTAAATTCGCCACTTTCATCCATTTTTTCCTCGATTTTTTTTGATTGCATTCGATCAACCAGTTCAATTTGTTCCTCAATTGATAATTTTTCTGTTTCTAATTTCTCTTCTTCAGTAGCAGGTTCAATAGTTTCATCTATAGACTTGGCTTTTTCTAATACATGATTTGGGCCCATTTCTGTTTTTTCTTCTTCCTTAGATTCAATTGTTTCTATCTGTTCCATGGGTTCAATTTCCGCATCCTTAGAAGGTATTTCTTTTTTTTCAGAAATGTCAATTTCTGGGCTTACAACTTCATCACTTACTTCTGTTATAGAATCCGTCTGGGCTTCACCAGCCTTAATGCTCTCTTTTTTCTCAGAGCTATCTACAGTAGGACTCTTATCATCAACAGTGAAAGATTCATAGATATTTAGTTTTTGAGCAATTCTTTCAATAATTGAGATGCGTTTTCTTGGTTTTTGCTGAGTTTTGGAAATAGGCTCTATTTTCGAACTTAATTGCTCAAGTTCAGATTCGCTGGGTATAGATACAATTTTCCGAATCTTTTCTGGAGGTATTTCCTCTTTTTCTGTTTCACCAGGTTCAGATATTATTATTTCTTCAGAGTCTTCCTCAAGATCTTCTATATCTGATGGCGGTGCTTCTAGAAATGCCTCATCTAATTCTCTAGTTTCAGATGGAGGTGGAGCACTAACATCTAAAAACACAATTTCTTCTTCTGTAGATGTTTCAGATGATTCTAATGGTACTTTTTCAATCGGAATGGGGACATCCATTTCTTTAGATTCTTGTAATGGTGCTTGAGCTATCTCTGGAGCTTCTGCAAAACTAAATGTAAAGCATTTATTAATTAAATCAATCTGCCCTATGATTTCCTTTTCTTTTAACATATCTATAATAACTTCTTCTACCTCTTCTTCCGATACTCCTACATGTTTTGAAATATATTCAAAAGTCACATTCTTGAACATTTGACTTTTTTCTAAGTTTAAGATAAATTCCTTAACATTTGGTAGCCTCATTAGCTCCATTTGTTTTTGTTTAAATTCTTTTAGCATTGTCCTGGTTTCATTACCCATTTCTTCCCATAATCTCAAGAATTTTTCGTCTTCCTCTCCCAAGAATTTCATCTTTATTTTTGTATCCATAATTGTATACGCGTTGTTATATAATTCCTCAAATTCTTGTTCAAACTTGGCAAGCTCTTGATTCAAATAATTAATAGCTTCCTCTTTTCCAGTTGTCTCGATTAAGCTTGTAAATTGTTTGGCTATATTTACTAACTTTTTTTCCAGATTCCTTAAAACTTCAACATTCCGTTCGTATATACTTTTAATAGAGCTCAAAAGACTACCCTTAATCCCTTGAACATTTTAATATTTGCTTTACTCCTTATTGATATTTGATTTTACACCAGATTTTTATTTATTAATATTTTTCATAGTCGAACTAAAAAATTTTTTGATAATTTACTTTAATGAATTATTATTTTTGTTAAATTTAGGACTTCAAGAAATCCTTCTTATAATTATTAAATATTATCAAGGATCTTAATAACGAATCTAAAATATTTCATTCTATTCCTCAATCATATTCAAATTATAATTAAATATAAATTATTAGTTAAAACAAAATTAGCTTATTTCTTAATGATGATATTTTCTTAATTTCTCCACATTTTATGAATAAACCATTTATATGTTTAAAATTTGATGCAAAATTTTGGATATGCACTAATAATGTTTTTATGATAAAAATTGGTAAAAATATAAAACGTCTAACAAATTTCTGTCGAAATTAATTTCCAATAAAAATCTTTTATTAAAGTCTCT
>CAZYEE010000421.1:0-2885 GCA_964646355.1 uncultured archaeon
CAGATTTAAAATAATTTTCAGCATGTTTTGGGAAGATTATGAGTTATTTTTATATTTTTTTCACTACACTAAAAAGATTATCATTTGAAACTAATTTCATAGAAATTTATGCTTATTTTATTTATCGATTATTATATTTTATAATTTCAAATAATATCACATAAATATTATTTGTTTTTTTACATATTTTCTCCCTCAATTGATATTTTTCTTTATATTTTTTTTACACTCTTTTTTTTACAAATTTAAATTAATGTAAAGTTTTTTTTCATTTGATAAATATAATACTACTTCAAAAAACTTTTAAAATCAGCTTTTTTAAAGAAAAAAAAGAAAATTTATAATAAGTGTATGTTTAAATATATATGTATGACTACTAAAACAATTACTATTAAGAAAGAAGTATATGATTTGCTATGTAGTATAAAGAAAGAGGATGAAAGTTTTAGTGATTTATTAGAGCGATTAGCGAAAAGGAACAAATCTTTAATAATTTTAAAGAAATTGAAAGGTACAATTGATTTAGGAGATTCACAGGAATTAATAAATGAAATAAGATCGAAACGAAATGATTGGAGATTATAATGATAATATTAGATTCGGATGTTATCATAGAAATTTTAAACAAAAATTCGAGAATAAAAGACCAATTAATTACAAAAATTGAAAAAGATGGAGATCAGGTAGCAACAACTGCTATCAATTTTCAGGAAATATTATATGGTATTTTAAAAAGAAAAAATATAGCCGAATTAAATAAAAGTCATTTAATCTATTCTTTTGATGTAATTCCTTTTACTAAGAGGGATGCAGAAATAGCAGCAAGGGTCGAATTTAGTCTAGAGAAGTCTGGTAAAAAGAAACCAAAAGGTGATATTTTAATAGCTTCGATTGCAATTAGAACTGGGAGCAAATTATTTACTCTTAATAAAAAACATTTTCAGGATATTCCAGAATTAAAATTATTTATTTAAATTATTTGATATGAGACATTTTGATTTATAATTTCTGAATAAGCTATTGAAAATAATAAATAATTAATTTTGAAAAGATTTAAAAAAAAATTATTTTATGACCGAAAAATTTTGTTGAAAATTTAAAATGACTAACAAATTTCTGTTGAAATTAATTTCCAATAAAAAATCATTTGTTAAAATCTCCTGAAAAAAGAATATAAATAATAAAGGTTAGAAATTAGAAGGCTGGGATGACCGACAAAAACTCATTAAATTAATAAAAAAGAAACAAGAAATATAATTCTGATGAAAATAGAAAATATTAGAGATAAGTTAGAGCTTGGACTTTTAGAGATCGACGAATTAAAAATAAGGAAGTTAAGTGGAGCGGAGTATTATAGAAGAGGATTAGAATATTTTTCAAGTGGAGCGGTAAGAGAAGCGGTTTTACATATACCTAACAAAATTACATCAAAGGTGATAGGAAATTATCGTCCATACTATAAGGTAGAAATAGAGGCGGAGGGATGCGATTTAGATTGGTGGTGTACATGTCCTGTTGGTGGGTTTTGTAAACATATAATAGCGACATTATTAATGTGGATAAAAAAGCCCTCTGAGTTTAAGATAAGATTTAGTAATGAAGAGAAAAAAAGAGAGTATATAGGAAATAAAGGAGAATATAAAATAAAAAAAGAACAGATAAGTCGATTATTAAACAAGTTAGATAAAAAGATTATAATAGAAAAAATACTGGAGTTAATCGATCAATTAGAATTGAACACAAAATTTTGTCAAATAATTGAATTCTTAAATTATCCAAAAGAGTTAAAAAAGGAGGTAAAAAATTACAAAGAATTTTTAAAAAGGAAAGTAGTGGAGGAATTATCGAATATAAAAAATAGTTATAAGGAGTTAAACACATTATATGAGGATGGATATGATCCTTATCATTATAATAATGAATGGGAGAATGAGATAGAAAGTGAATTAAATAATTCAATAAGTGATTCGGTTAGGAATTTAAAAGAAATATTATTATTTTTAAAAATATTATTTAGATATAAATTAATAAATGAGGCAAGGGAATTATATGAATATGTAAAATGGAAAATAGAAGAAATATTAATATTAGACGATAATTTTAAATTAGAATTATTAGAGGGACATTCAGAGGTTTGTGATAGAGATTTTGATATGAATAAAAAAATGGAGTGGAATCAAGGGTATGAAGTTCTGGAAGAATTTAAGGATGAAGATGATTATAAGTTTGATAAGGATATAGATGACTATGAATTTGACGAAGATATAGATGAAGATGAGTTTAATGAGGATATAGAGGACTATGAATTTGATGAAGATATAGATGAAGATGAGTTTGATGAGGATATAGGTGAAGATGAATTTGACGAGGAGGATTATGAGGATTTTGAATATATATCTATGACAGAATTGGAGAATTATTATTTAGAACTAAAGGATACATTTTTTATATTAGACCAAAAAGTGTCGGTATCTCATTCAGAATATGTGGAGAAATTAATTTATGAATTAGAGAATCGGGGATTTAAATCTGAAATAATAAGAGAGGAATTAATGGAAGAATTTAATGGTAATGATGTAGAGATTATTAAGAAAATTTTAGCAAAAACAAAAAAAGAGAAAAAATTTGATAAGTATTTTAAGCTAGCAACGGAATTAATGGGAACAAAATATAAGAAAGAGTTAATAAATTTATGTGAGATGTTTTTGGAAACGAGAAATAATCAGAGGATGTATGAATGGATTATAAAATTGTTAATTGACAAGGATCAAGAAAAAGCGATGATGTATTGTGAAGAGGCAATTAAAAGGAAATATAGAACAGATTTTATATTGGAATCTATTTATAAATTAAGTAAAGCTAGTGAGAATAAAGAGAAGGCATTA
>CAZYEE010000422.1:0-2882 GCA_964646355.1 uncultured archaeon
CAAATTCCGAGGTTTCGATCCTAGTTCCATTTTGTAAATAAAGGATATAACTGATGGTATAGTCTGATTTAGTTCCTGCCGTTGGAAACCACTGTGTTGAGGTAGCAGAAGCTTTGGAAATTCCAAAAGTTATCAAAATTAAAATTACAATCAAAAACATCAAAACTTTTTTTCTCATCGAATTATCCTCACTATCGAAATTGTTTAACTTATGAAAAATGCTATTTTTAAATGTTCAATTACCTTTCCTTATTTTTTGAACATTGTTTCATTTAATTTAATAAGTTTTACATTTAAATATAGAAAGATTAGAGATATAATAGATACTATTCAAATTTTAAATATAAGAATTTTGATAAATTTATTCACATTCTTGAATCATATGTTGATTTAGCCTTAACATCAACAACTATCTCGTATTCTTTTAACTGAGTCTCAATAGATTTCAATAATGTGTTTTTATTAATATTTAAAGCGTATGCGAACATCTTAAATTAATGATATATTTATATGAATAAGAAATAAGTAAAACTAGAAACGAACTAAATTTGATAGAGAGAGACTCGCTGTAAATAAAAAATAATAAAAAAATAGATTTTATATAGATTGAAGCGTACTTAAAGCAACATTTTCATTAGGTCAATTAATTCAGTTTGAATTTTTTGGGTTTACTTTTTTCCTTTTTATAATAATCAGACTTAGAGCAATTAAACCTACAGTTCCGAAACAAATAATAATTATAATTTCAATAATGACCATATAATTTATTCCCGGTGATTCTGTTCCATTTGGAGGTAGTTCATTTTCAGGTGTATATTCTAGGAACTTCAAGGCGAAGATTGGATCGTTGATTATTTGGCTTCCATTATAAGTTGGAAATACTGACATCAAATTTATCGGTGCGAGGCCCATAAATACTTGAGGGAAAGTATAGACGACTGGATCTTCAAAATAAACAAGGTCAGGGATATAGTAAGTACTTAAGTTTAGGATGTTAAGATGTTTTTGGTATAACTGAGATCCGCAAGTCTTATTTACCATACCCGTTAATGTGTACTGATCCGTTAAGATGTAATTATCTACTTTTAGATTGGACTGGAAGGGAACTCCACTTGTTTCATTTACGAGATCGTAAGTATTTTTCTTAGTGAATTGAAAACCACCCAAATTTTGATCGTTTAGAGCGATCATTCCTTCAGAATCTGTAAGATTTTTTAAATGATATGGCTCTATTAAGTTGCCCTCTTCGTTGTGAAAACTAACGGATTGGGCTTCCAAGTCTAAATAATTTAAAGAATACAGCATATAGAATCCGTAATTGCCGCTATTTAAATTTACTCCAGCTGCTGGATAAATTGTTCCGATCGCGTGTTCTTTTTCCGTTATAACTTCCTTAGAACTTGCGTTATACGTAATTGTATAGTTCACTGCAAACGAGGTCATATTATCAAACGGATAATGCCCCGAATATGGTCCAGTAGCGTTCTCAAAAGATGTTAGTGGAATTCCTGAATATTTAAAGCCCCACGTATATTTCGTAATATTCTGACCAATTTGGATTTTTTTAATTGAATATTTATCAGTTCTATTTATATCTTCATTTATTCCGGATGCAACGTCAAGTTCCCAGTAGGTTTCGTTTTTATCGAAGAGATTATTTGAATTAGAATCATTATAAATTCCAAAACTTAGGAAATTTAAGGTTAAAGCAATAGGACGTTCTTGGACCTTGAAATAAAAGATTAAAAAGTGAGACAGCGTGGTATTCTCCGCTAAATGAAATACGCTTATATTATTTGGGAGTTTTACATAAGTAACATAGGCTCGAAAATATTCTGTAGAATATAAATCCAATGATCCTTCGTCGAATTCGCTATCAAGGCTAATATTATATTTATTTTCAATTTCATATTTAGTAGGGGCTGTAAAAAGTGGATTTGTCTCAGAAGAAGTGGAATAGTAAACTCTTAGCGAAGTGATAATTGGCGTGTTTGTGCTATTCGTAAATAACCTGATAGCTAGGTAGAGCGTGTTCAACTTCGATTTAAGTTTGGGAAAATTAGGAAGTATTGAATTAATTTCAGTTAGATTCGCCCAAGGTAATTTATTAAAACTACTAAAACTGCGAATGGCAGAACTATATTCTCCATAATAATAATAACAATCATCTTGAGAAATTCTGAACCCAATTTTTTGACCATTTAGGTGTGCATTCAAAGTTATGTTCTGCCATACGTCTATAAATTTTACTCGTATTGGCAGGCTCATCATAATTGTAGCATTACTATACTTTCCATCCGGGAGTTTTTTTAATTTAAGTTCATTATTACTAAAATTTACAAGAGACGCGTCATATCTGAACAGAGATGGGTTTGAAAAATTTAATTCGTAATAATTATACGCTGCTTTTTGTATTATTTGTAGACTTACTTGGTTTGGCTTTTTATTTGAAATTGTCGCTTGAATACTTAAAGAGCAAAAGATCTGAATGACTATTAAAAAAATTATGAAATAAAACATATCCTTTTTTCTTAGCAAATAAATCACATCTATCGAGATAAATTTACTTTATAACTATTATTGTATCATGCTTATTTTTATTATTTATGCTACTGAATGGTTAAATTATCGTGATAAACTCTTAAATTTGTTTTATTTCATAAAGACGATGATTTGATAAGTATGATTAATGAAATTTAAAAATCTTTAAAAATTAAAGATAAGCTTAATTTTTTTGATAACTTAAGAATTAACTTAGGATTCAGCAAAATTTTGAACTTTAACAAAAAATTTTAGGTTTACTTATATTATTACGAATTTATAAATTATCAAAAATCATTGAAATTTTTTATAATAAAACCTAAATTAATTAACACTGAATC
>CAZYEE010000423.1:0-2866 GCA_964646355.1 uncultured archaeon
TTATCGAAAATATTCCGTAGATTAAATAAACAGGAATCTGGTATTAATGGTAAAAATCTATTCAATTTGTTTGAATCAATAATTGAGCCGAATTTCTGGCTAAAATTGACCAGATTTTATTTTTCCCCTTTTATACCTACATATTTCCATCTGAAAAAATTTCTTCATGCTAATTTCTTACCGATCCTATCGCTCAGTGTGAAAGAATTAGAAGTAGATTTATAAAGAATCAATTAAGAAATTATGTCGAAAATAAAATTCAAATTAGGTAAAATACCTTTTTTCAATAAAATTACCGAAAAACTTATAGACATGAAAAATAAACAGTTTTATAAAATAATGTGGTTATTAAAATGCTATTATTTTATGATAATGATAATGACGAATTTATAAATAATGTCGAAATAATTATGACTTCAATTAATTTAATTGATAATAATAAAAATATAGATATATTAAAACATTTAAAAATTCAGGGTACCAAATTAGTTCCAGCCTATTTCCGTGTATTACAATTTTTGGTAGATGATTATTATACTGATGAAGAACTTGATTATTTTTTTAACCAAATTTTTAATCAATTGTTAGAAATTGCAGCAGACAACAAGGAAAAACTAGAAGACGCAATTCTCCACTTTCTTTCGAGCGATAAAAATATAGAAAAATTTAGTTTAATTGTGATTGATTTTATATTTGAATTTCTAAGTGAGATAGGTGATAAAAATACAATAAAAAAATTAGAAAAATTATCCGAATTAGACCCATCATGGTCCAATAATATTATAATTCAAAAAATAAAATCTAAAAAATTTAATAAACTTAATAAAGAAGCGATCTTAAGAAAAAAAAGAAAAATTGGCACCAAACCAAAGAGATCGTTTTATGATTTTATTACTAATACCAATTTATCAGTATATGAGAATTTTTTTACGGATATTTTAAAACTTAAAAAATCAGAAATATTACCATATCTTCATGAATTAGCATTATGTTGTGTAAAAGGTGTTTTTATTGAATTGAATGAAGCTTATGGTTGGGAAAATAAAGCATGGTTTCGACTTTACGAAGACCCCATATTTGGTGTGGTCGATCGGTTAGAACGTAAATTTGGTATTTCTAACGTAGCAAATGAAATTCTAGATAACCCTAAATTTCCAAACGAGTTAAAATTAAATACAACCTTGGCATTGTTCCATTTTTTATACGAAAAAAACGATATAAATCCTTTAATAAATAATAATCTTATAAATTCTAACATATTTTTAATGAAAACATTAGAATTTTTTCCTGTATTAAAAATGTTGAAACTAATCCCTCCAGATGAAATTCCATGGAAAATAATAATCTCTGAACTTAATTTCATAAATGATATATATTCGGATGAATCTATAATTTTTGATACATTAAAACATCTTTTTAAATATGAATCTTGTGAATTTCTTAAGATAATGTATTTATTATTTGTCCTGAATATGATACATGAGGGATCGTCTAAAAAAATTTCCCTAAAATTTATTGATAACTTAATTAATGAATCCTTAATCTCTCAAGATTACATTATCAATTTTTTTATTTTATGTTTAAAAATTGTATTAAGAGGAGAAGATCCTTATATAAAGAAATCTCCCAAATTTTCTAAATTTATTAAAATAATTGATAATTTATTTACAAAAGAAAATCAAGAGTTGTTTATTGAATCTCTTTTTACCTCTGCTACTCAATTAATAAAAAATACAGAGCTTTATAATAATTACCCAAATAAAAATCTTGATAATACATTACATTCTCTAATTATTAATCTTATCATTAAATTTCAAACGCAATTATTCAATTATACTATTAGAATTATTTGTAATAAATTAGACGAAAAAAATAAAATAGATTTTATTGATTGTGGATATAACCAATCTGCCACACTCTCTTCTATATTCTACTCAATAAATATGGGTTTGCTTAATTATATTAAAAATAATAAAGATTCATTTAATCGAAATTTTCTACTAAAATTTTTAAAAGAAAATGTTATTAAATCTAACAATGCCATTTTTCGCAAAAGAGGTTATGTTCTACTCTATGAAATCTTTAGAGATAAAAATCTTCTAACCCCTGGACTGGAAGATCGAGCTAAAATTGTCAGAAATACAGTTGAAAAAATGATTGCTAAATTATCCTAATTGATAAAATATTTGTTATTTTTAATGTCATTAAAATTTTAATTTGCTTATTTTCATTATTCAATACTTTAATATTATTATTTTCACAAGCATGAATT
This sequence comes from uncultured archaeon, assembly GCA_964646355.1. Taxonomy (GTDB): domain Archaea; phylum Asgardarchaeota; class Lokiarchaeia; order Helarchaeales; family HEL-GB-B; genus HEL-GB-B. Next base: position 2,273 of record CAZYEE010000423.1, read on the forward strand.
GAATTATCTAAAATTTCTTTTTCTAAACCGAATTTATGAGCATTAATTAAATCCTCTATATCCATGGATACAATTTCATTTTTTAAAATTAACCAAGTTTTCATAGTTTATTTATAGGATATAGACCTGTAGAAACCTACTCTTAAATAATTTCATGATAAGTACAACCCATCTCTCTTAATTTAAATTTGGGGTAAAAAAGATTTCTATTGTAAATAAATTTTTCCTAAAAATTTATTATGGGGGAGTTTTTACAAAAACCTTTGCCCGACAAAAATATTTGAATGGTTATATTCAACTCCTTTTTCGACAAAATCTGAAATGATTTTTGTATTTCAAGCTACTTTTTCTTATTTAGCCATAATATGAGGTGAATTTAAAGATGTATTATGAATCAAAATATCATTATAATTTATAATATGAAGTAAATAATGTTGCCACGTCTGTAGAAATCCCTATTCTATGCCTAAACTTCCCTTACGAATGCAACTCACAAAATATTAAGCAAGATTGACATGATACTTCTGTATATGGCAACCCTCAAAAATATACCTGTAAAGATTGCCGAAGAACTTTTTATGCACACAACAGCGC
>CAZYEE010000424.1:0-2858 GCA_964646355.1 uncultured archaeon
TGTGGCGGTCATTGTTCGATAATTATTCCACGACGCTCCAATTACTGCTGCAATTGATGCGATTTCATCTTCCATTTGTAAACAAACACCACCCTCTAATAACGGTAAATATCGCGCCATTCCCTCTAAAATTTCAGTAGCAGGTGTAATTGGATACCCAGCATAAAACCTACAATTTGCAAGAAGCGCTCCATAAACTATTGCTTCATTTCCCGTAGTAAATTGTAATTTTGGTTCTAATATATCATCAACTGTTATTTCTTTCATTATTTTTAATCATCCTCCTTAATTGAAATAGCCATTTCTGGGCAGATCAACTCGCACATTTTACATTTGATGCATTTTGAGTAATCAGTTATCTTAGCCACTAAATACCCTCTTTCATTAAACTTTTCGGATCTCTCAAAAATCCTTTTTGGACAAATTTCAATGCAATAACCACAACCTTCGACGCCCTTGCATAAATTATCCTCAATAAGTATCGTCATTTATAATCATTCAATTGGCTGGTTTTGGGAAATAACTTCGATAATGAACATAAATTATTAAATAATTATTAGATATTAATTATAAATTTATAACACTTTTTAATATTATTCCTAAATTCAAGAAATCCCAATTAGAACTAAATTTGATAAAAAACTTTTGGTTTATCAATAATAGAAGTTATTGAAATTCAATTAATATATATTGAATTCAAGAAAATTAAAAAGGATCAAATATTCTTTCATATTCTAGTAAAAAATAAATAAGATACTCTACTTAATAAATTCAGAATAAATATGACTGAAAATAATTCCCTCGATTTAACTAAAACTAAATTTAAAAGTACCAGACCAGATTCTATCACACCTATAGAATATGACCAGTCAAAACCCAGGCTGGGTAGAAGAGAAAGTGAACCCCATTCTGATGATGTTTCCTATTTACATGATGTTTTGACCACTAATTTTCCTAATTCAAGAACATTATGGGATCTACATCATTATTTTCAACTAAATGATATTAAAATTGACCTCCAATTTGATATATCTTTCTTCTTAAATTGGTCATATCCTAAAACGCTATCCTCTTATAACGCATCTGAATTTAATAACCGTGTTCCTGATTTAGTAATCAATGTTTTTTCAAAAAGTACATGGAGAGCCGATATTGGAGAACATGTAGATTTATGCGAAGCCTTGAAAATACCCGTTTATATAGTGTATTCACCCTATTTTGTCGCTTCCAAATTATATAAGCCTCCATTCGTCCGAATTTATAAATTGGTTGATGACAGATATATTCATTACGATTATAGGGAAATAACAGCAATGGAAGGAGAGAAATTAAATCCTGATAAAATAATAGAATTGGGTGAAAAAATTCCCTTTAGAATAGGATTAATGCAACGAAAGAAAAAACACTATAATGACGAATTATTATATCGTCTAATAATTATTGATAAAAATGAGAATAGAATACTGCCAACCAGATATGAACTAGCTCAACAGAAATTAATAGAAGCTGAAAAAAGAGCCGCCAAAGCTGAAAATGAGATGAAAATCTTGAAAAATAAGATAAAAAAGCTAGAAGATTTATTAGATAAATATAAAAATAAACATTTAATTTAAAGTTTTAAAGAAAAAAGATGTAAAATAAAATTTGGTATCAAAATTAATTTTTAATAATGATTATTTACTGAATATAATTATTTACTAAATATTAATTCAAAAAAGAATATAAATTATTATTCCATTAGTAAATTCAGAATAAATATGACTGAAAATAATTCCCTCGATTTAACTAAAACTAAATTTAAAAGTACCAGACCAGATTCTATCACACCTATAGAATATGACCAGTCAAAACCCAGGCTGGGTAGAAGAGAAAGTGAACCCCATTCTGATGATGTTTCCTATTTACATGATGTTTTGACCACTAATTTTCCTAATTCAAGAACATTATGGGATCTACATCATTATTTTCAACTAAATGATATTAAAATTGACCTCCAATTTGATATATCTTTCTTCTTAAATTGGTCATATCCTAAAACGCTATCCTCTTATAACGCATCTGAATTTAATAACCGTGTTCCTGATTTAGTAATCAATGTTTTTTCAAAAAGTACATGGAGAGCCGATATTGGAGAACATGTAGATTTATGCGAAGCCTTGAAAATACCCGTTTATATAGTGTATTCACCCTATTTTGTCGCTTCCAAATTATATAAGCCTCCATTCGTCCGAATTTATAAATTGGTTGATGACAGATATATTCATTACGATTATAGGGAAATAACAGCAATGGAAGGAGAGAAATTAAATCCTGATAAAATAATAGAATTGGGTGAAAAAATTCCCTTTAGAATAGGATTAATGCAACGAAAGAAAAAACACTATAATGACGAATTATTATATCGTCTAATAATTATTGATAAAAATGAGAATAGAATACTGCCAACCAGATATGAACTAGCTCAACAGAAATTAATAAAAACTGAAAAAAGAGCCACTGAAGCCGAAAAAAGGGCAAGTGAAGCTGAAAAAAGAGCCACTGAAGCCGAAAAAAGGGCAAGTGAAGCTGAAAAAAGAGCCACTGAAGCCGAAAAAAGGGCAAGTGAAGCTGAAAAAGAAATAAAAAATTTGAAAATGAAAATAAAAGATTTGGAAACGTTATTAGATAAATACACAAAATAATTGATCATTAATTAAAGATTTATTTAGTTAGTAAAGATAGAAAAGGTTAAATAAGAATATATTTTGAAAAATTTTTTGTTCGTTTTATATTCAAATCTCATTTTTGGCCTTGCAGACTTTAGGAAAATTGATTTTAGATATAATTAAAAAAGAAAAAACATTTGAATATTTAGCAAA
>CAZYEE010000425.1:0-2857 GCA_964646355.1 uncultured archaeon
TCAATGATCTTAATGGCGCAATCGCTGAAGCGATTAATTTCTGTAAATATAATCATTTTAATAATTCAATGTTTTTGATAATGCCTTCTGATATTCCAATGGTTCGATCTACTGATATAATTGATTTAATAAATAATAAATTAAATTCAGAGGCTCAGATCACTCTAGTACCATCTAATAGGAATGATGGTACTAATTCGATACTTTTCGATTCATCTATTAAATTGAAAACCTATTTTGGGCCCAATAGTTTTGATAAACATAAGAAAATTTATGAAAAAAAATATAAGATCTCTGTTTTCAATTCTTATAGAATTGGATTTGATGTAGATTATGAAGAAGACCTCAAAATTCTCTACAATTATATCCAGGTTGAAAATACCTTTACTCTTAAATATTTAAAAACCTTAAATATATTCAATAAATGATTTTAAAAGGTTTTAAAATAATAATTTACTTTATTTTACTGATAATAGAATAATCTAAGGTGTTCGTTTTATGACTGCTCAGAATTACGAAGATAAGAATAATAAATGTTCTTTTGAAAAAGGTATTCAAAATAAAATAAGTGAAAATAAAGAAATCATTTCTATTTTAATGGCAAAATATATTGTAGCTAATAATTCAAAATGGAATAGCAATGATTTTCCAAGCTCTCAAATTGCAAAAGTTGTTCTAAAAACATTTAAGAACAAGATGTCTTTCCCTATTACTCACCGTATAGTAAAAGAAATTTTGAAAGATTGGCAAAAAGACAATATCTGTAAATATATCACTACTACCAAATATGGACATTGCAGAAAAACAAAAGATATATATCGATTTGATCAACAGGGACTCAATAAGTTGAAAGAATTCCTAATACATCATGATATTAAATTAATTAAAAGTGATGGAATCCCTAAATTAAATATTAAAAACGACGAGACTATCATGAAGAGTAGAAACTCCATGATTAATGAAATAAAAATTAATTTCGAGGAAATTATTTTTGATTTTATTAATATGAATCCTCAATTTGAAGAGGATTAGAATATAAGAATTTAGTTATTTATTTTTTTTAAAACAAGATATTCTCTAGAATCTTATAATAATATTAGAATCTAAAAGATATTTCAAAATTAATAAATAGAATTTAAATAAAAAATTTATAATGAGCTGAGATGCGTCTTTATATTATCTATCATTGCTTGAATTTCTGAGGCATCTTCTCCAAGTTGATTTGATATTTCAATAGCTTTTTCAAGTAATTTTATTGCATCTTCAAATTTATTTTGAGTGAATGCAATATCGGCTTCCTCTAATACTTTTGCTTTTTTATCAATTAAAGTTTTTCTATCGACTTTTGCACCTTTTTCTTTTTTAGCAATCAATCTATTCAAGGTTTCTACTACTTCTTCAAATTTCTTTATTCGTTTATTAAATTCCGCATGCCCTGCAGCTACTAATTTCTTAGAAAGTTCAATAGCTTTATTTATTGACTCTAAGGCAGGTTCATATTCTTTTTTACTGAGCAAGGTCTTAGTTCTTGCTCTAAGTGTATTTATTTCAGAAGTGATTCTAAATATTTCTTCATCTGTCATTTCAACAACTGCAGCTTTTTGTTCTTCTCTTTCTTTAAACTCTGATGGTATTGATACTTCCTCTAATTTTTCAGTTTCAGCCTTTAGCGGAACTTTTATTGGTGCCTTTGTTTCTTCAACTTCCTCTTCAGCAATCTCAACAGCTTCCATGATTATTTCTTCCTCTCCTTTGAATACACTTTTTAGAAGTTCTAGATGTGCTAAAGCAACTTCCTGTTCGATATCTTTTTCCATCCATCTTCTTCTTATTGCATCAATTAGATATTCCGGGAAGAAGGTAGGAAACTGAACATCACATAATAAAAATATATATTCATCATTCTTTTTATCTTTATAACTCTTTATTATTTTATTTTGCTTTAATATATTCAATAAACTTTCAGTTTCTTCTTCAGTCATATTCAAAACTTGGGGAAGTTCGTCTTTTCGATAATATTTTTCCCTTAATAAACTTACTAGATAATTTAATTCTGGATCCGCCATGACTTTCGCTATTTCCATATTATCTTTATCGTCTAATTTGTATTCCAAAAAATATTCTTCAACATCTTTAATATATTGCTCGAAAATCTTTTTTATATCTGGATTTTCTTCTGTCTTGCTCATTTTAAATATTTTCTCGGCTGGAGAACGCATTACGAAGACATCTTTTACCAAAAATATACAATCCAGTTCCTCACCATCTTCTTTTGTAATAGTAAATTTCCTTATCATATTATTTTTCTCAAAAGGTAATAATATGTTCTCTAAATCCAAGATTTCCTCTTCAAATTGGTCCGATAACCATTTTTGAACCTCATCGATTGTGGCAGCCCCATAACTGAGTTTTTGAAGCGCTTTAACCCTTTTATCGTTTTTAAAAATATTTGCATAACGCATTTCTTGAGTAATTTCTATCAATTTTGGGATTTTAAAGAAATTTTTCCTTAATATCTCTGAGAATGCAGGACTTTTAACTTCAGGTAATATATTATTGGCTGTTTCTATGAGGGCTTCTTCTAATTGATCTGGATTTTCAGCTTCCTCTGGGTCCAATATTAAAGCCACATAATACTGGCTCGATCCTTCTTTTGGAAGTCCTGTATAGTATGATGCAATATTTATGTTCTCAACCATCATTGATAAAAAACCAGCTTGACCACCGCCCAATGCGTGTGTAGTAAATATCCTCATCATATGATCTTCTGATAAACTTAGCGTTGGAGGATACTTTCCTTCTACAACTATCCCTAATTTGTCATCCCATCGGGTTACTATGATTCCTTTCATTTCTC
>CAZYEE010000426.1:0-2838 GCA_964646355.1 uncultured archaeon
ATGAATATGTAGAAGAATATGTCCTTGAGCGAACTTATATAGTTCCACTTAGTAAATCGTTTACAGGTTCTAGATTTAAGAGGGCTAAAAAAGCAGTACGGTTCTTAAGAGAATTTATAGAAAAACATATGAAACCAGTAGAAGTAATTATACATCCAGAAGTAAATGAGAAAATTTGGGAAAGAGGTATTAAAAAACCACCCAGGAAGATAAGAGTCAGAGCTTCAAAAGATAAAGAAGGCAGTGTATACGTATATCTTGCTTAAGAATGAAATATCGGATAGATTATTAAATAAATTATCATGTTTAACAGCATAAATTTTATTTTAAAATTGTTGATATAAATTAAGAATTTACTATATTCTATATAGTTTTTAATTTCCTACAATTTTCTATATTGATTAGAATAAATTTTAATAATTAATTGAGTTGAGTGTTAATTGAGTTTTTTTCAACCGTTTAATGTGGTGAAAACTCCTAAGAGAATTTTCAAGCATATCTATATCATTCCCGAATCTCCTTTTTTGGATTCAAACATGTATGTTTTAATAAATGATAATGATTACATGCTGATAGATTCAGGAAATGGATTAACATTTAAACAGAATATAAATGCTCTTGAAAAGATTAGTAAGTTGGAAGCCAGTTCCAATTTCAAAATTGAGAATATAAAAAAAATAGTACAGACCCATTGTCATATCGATCACATTATGGGCTTATATAAATTCATAAAACAGATCAAACCAAGACCACAAATAATAGCTTCAAAAGTAGAGGCTGAATATATTGAAAGGGGAGATAAAAAGGCAATTATTCCAATTGCGGGAGAGTTAATAGGCCCAATGGTTTCCAAACTTTCAGACTTTTTAACAGGAGCTGAAATAGTTCCTGTAGAAGTAGATGTTAAATTACAAGAAAATGACCTTTTTTCATTTGGAGAATTTGAATTCAAAATATTTCATACTCCTGGACATAGCCCTGGAAGCATGTGTCTATATGAAGAAAAGTATAAGATATTATTTACGGGAGATACGGTATTTACAAATGGGAGTTTTGGTAGAGTAGATTTTCCATTAGGAAATAAAAATGACCTTATAAATTCTTTAAAGAAATTGAGCGAACTTGAAGTAGAAATGTTACTACCAGGTCATATGAACCCAATATTACGTGATGGCTCTAAACATATTCAATTGGCTTACAGAGTGGCAAGTACATATCTTTAATTTCTGGATTATGGTCATTTCTGGATTATGGTTATAAGAAGAAATTTTTTAATTAAAGAATCTAAGCTATTATTTTATAAGATCAATAAGCATAAAATTGTTTATTTTTATTAAATTTTAAATATATTTTCAATATTTTTCGTTCATTTTCATAAAATGATTTCTATTAATTATTTGGATATATATTCTAACGCTATTTTTTCTGAATATTATGTTATGGACATTTTAATTATCATAATAAATAAAAAAGGGCGCTTTTTTAGAATTAATTTAAATTATATCTGAACAAATTTTGTTAGAAAAAAAGAGAGAATTAACCAACAAACAATCCAGTAATTTTTATTTATTTGATATTATGATTATCAAAGCTCTATTATTTATGATTAATTTAATCAAACAATTTTTCATATTATTCATTTGGACATTATTAATATACAATGGCATACCTATAAAATACTTAGAATTAACTATCTAAAATAATAAATAGTATAAATTAGTTTTAGAATAAAAAACAAAAAATTGGGATGATTGATAAAATGTCTCAAGAAATAAATTTAATGATTGTAAGCATTATTGTTGTTGCAGTAATCATTGCATTTATCTTTATAGTATTCATGGTAAGTCGATATAGAAAATTCAGGACAAATCAATTTGTGATTCATTTCAGAAACGGAAAAGTCAAAAGTGCTGGTCTAGGAGGGAACATCTGGTTATTACCATTAATAGATGAATATATATTAATTCCCACTACGAGTATTCAAACAGGATTGGAGGCACATGAACAGGTCTTATCCAAGGAGTATCAAAGAATTAGTATAACTGGAATGCTTATCTGGAAAGTAGTGGATGCGGAAAAAGCTTTTTCAGCAGTGTCATGGAATCCTAGGGATGAGCATTACGTCGAAAAGATCTTAAAGAATGCAGCAGAGGCAATTATTAGGACCACATGTGCTAATATGGAGTTAGAAAAAATAATTAGAGAACGTTCTGAAATTATAAAACAGATCAGCAAAGAATTGCATCAGCTCACAGCCGATTGGGGGATAATTATTGAGTCTATTGAAATTATAGAAGTAAATATTCTAGATCCCGAATTAAAGAAAAATATGGAAGCAGTAATGAAAGCAGAACAATTAAGACAAGCAAGGATTGCACAAGCAAATGCCGAACGAGAATCTCGTTTAAGAGAACTAGAAGTAAAAAATGAAATCGGTACTCGAGATCAGCTTGTAGAAAAGGAAATTGAATTATCTAGAAAAGAAAAAGAAATAGCAATCGCACAGAAAGAACGAGAAAGAAAAACCATCGAAGCAGATGGAGAAAGACAAAAATTAATAATTAAGGCAGATGCTGAAGCTCAACAAATTAAAAGAAAATTACTAGCAAAAGCAGAAGGTGAGGCTGAAATTATTAAAAAACAGATGCTAGCTCAAGCAGAAGGTTTTAAAAAACAGGTAGAAGCATTAAATAATGCAGATGAAAGATTTGTCATAGCAAAATTGATTGAAGTACTTCCTGATATTTATAAGAACATTAAACCTGATAGAATGGTAGTAATGGGTAATGGTTCTGATTCCTTTAATACTTTAGCAGGTTCAATTTTACCATTCCTTGC
>CAZYEE010000427.1:0-2835 GCA_964646355.1 uncultured archaeon
AAGATTTGCTAACACGACCCTACCCTATGCTTATAATTTATTGGTTAATCAATGGGAGTTTCCAGATCCAAATGATGATTCTGGACAGCCCCCAGTAGAGGTCACAATAGAGGATAAAGCTGGCTATAATGGTTGGGCATGTTGTTCTAATAGAGAAGGTAATTTTGAAATGGGCTTTCGTCCAGCATATCTAGCAATTCCCGATTGGGATCATGAGCCTTTAAAAGTTGCGGGGCATGAATTTTTCCATGTGTGTCAATTTGCTCATCCCGACACTCCACCGAAAAATTGGGTGTTAGAAGGGATGGCAAGAATGTCACAAGATAAAGTTTCAACATGGCTAGACCATGCTGATGGAACTGAGGCTGGATCTTCCTTTGTAAGGCAATCTCAAAGTTATTTACAGAATAGTCATACTAATACAATAACCGAAATTTCCTATGATGCATGTCTATTTTGGCAATATATTTGCGAACAATTTGGTAATGATCATACTGATCCGGATTATGGTATTGATGCAATTTCTACTTTCTGGAATGAAACAGTAAACCCATCTGGAACTGATGGTATCACGATGTTGAATAGGGCAGTTGAGCATTTAGGCTCTTCTAGAAGGTTCCCCGATATTTTTGAAGATTTTAGTGTTGCTAATTATGCTAAAGATTTTGATGCTTCTACCGTTCCTCCAAAATGGACATATATAGATGATGATGTAACAGATGGTTCAGGAAACTATGGTACTGTATCCTTTGAATCCTCTGGTACTACAATTGATCTAGCAACCACTGTAGAATTAAAAAATGTAGAAATAAAGAGATGGGCATCAAAATATTTCGAAGCTAATATTGATTCATCAGTAGATGTAATTGCAGTGCAAATTAACCAGTCCACAAACAATATTCTATTTTACGCAATGTTATTATCAAAAGGAAACGATATTGAATATTATTATACCGTAGAATCAAAAGATTTTCAGCGAGCAATTGTTAATGACAATTATGACAAGGTCTGCATAATTGTAGTTGGATTAGAAAATGATGTAACAAATCCTGCTAAATTTAATATCTTAATTGAAGGTGGTAGTCCCGACTTAATAATTGAATGGCCGAATAGCTCTCCTGCTAACCAGCATGCACGAGTAGGACCTCATGATGACCCTAGCAAATTTCTTGCGATAGTAGATACCTCTGTTAGAAAATATGCACCTGTCCATGGATTTGTAGCTAGCAATTTCAGAGCTTATGTTAATAGTGTTAATGCTCCAGTATTAACCTCGACAGATGTTTATGGTAAATATTTTCTGGAAATTCAAGCACCTACACAAGCAGCTGATGGTGTATATAATCTGAGAGTAGAATTAGTAGATTCCACTGGTACTATTATTAAAACTGCGATTAAAGAATCCTGTGTGGAATATAATAATTCCTTCTATGATAATATGTTAGTAATTGACAAATCTGGTAGTATGAGTATCAATGGTAAAATAGATGCCGCAAAATCAGCCGCAAAATTATTTGTAAATACCTATTTAGATGATGATTTATTAGGTGTTGTTGAGTTTAACGATAATGCAAACACTATTCATAATTTAATGAAACTTACCACTACTAATAGAAATAATGCAATCAATGCAATTGACGGAATTACACCAGGTGGTTTCACAAGCGTTGGAGATGGATTATGGAATGCTCAAGATGAGTTGTACTTGAGAGGTGAAGATGATAATCCAGATGCCATCATCTTGTTAAGCGATGGTAAAGAAAATTCACCTAAGTATATATATCAAGTATTGCCTAACATTCAAAATAACGGTACAGTTGTTCATGTGATAACTATTGGAGCCGATGCTGCATATGAAAAAATGCAAGAGTTGGCAGCTGATACTGGCGGAGCATATTTTTACTGTTTCGACCCATCATCTGGAGATATACCAAATGATTTAGCGGAGGTTTATCGTGCCATTTCGGAGCTAAATCGGGATATGGAGCGATTTTATCATGATAGAGGTACTATTTCTGGTGGAACCAATAGGAATTTTTACTTAAAAGTGACAAACGATATGGACATAGTCGAGTTTGTAGTTCATTATAATTCAACACAACAGCCTACGATAAGTCTTATTAATCCATTATCAACACCAGCTCCTGCTAATTATTCATATGATAAAAGTGGTATGGGTTTTGCGATTTGGAGAATTAAAAATCCAATGGACGGTACCTGGAGGCTAACCGTTTCTGGAGTTCTCAACGATTTGAAATATTTTGTTGAAGGTGCAGCTAAAACTTCAGTATCAATGCGACTTATGAATCCACCAAACGGTGCTTATTCCCAAGGTTAGGGAAATTGCGAACCGATAGGTAAACCAATACCTTTTATTGTAAGTCTAACCGATTCTAAACCCATAATAAACGCAAAGGTTTCACTTGAAGTAACTCCACCCGGCTGGAAATCACACGGAGTAAAATTCAGTATACTTCTATATGACGACGGGATGCATAATGATGGGCTCCCAGATGATGGAATCTATGGAAATTTATATACTGCGACTTCTGAGAATGGTAGCTATCAATTTATAATCAATGCTACTGGTGATTCTAATGATTTCGGGCCATTTCAAAGAATACAAACTGGAGCATTCTTCATGTATATTGAGAGAGAAAAAACATTTGATACCGATTTAGATGGTCTGCCAGATGTTTGGGAAATATATTATGGGCTCGATCATTTAGATGCTACAGGTGAACAAGGTTCAACAGGCGATCCTGACAAAGATGAACTGACAAATACTCAAGAATTCTTCTATGGAACCGATCCACTCAATCCTGACACTGATAG
>CAZYEE010000428.1:0-2828 GCA_964646355.1 uncultured archaeon
AAAAACCTATTTTCTCAAATTTGTCCTCGAGTTTAGATTTTCTTAGAAGCGCTGTTTTTGGATCTATATCTAAGATTATTATCAAGTTTGGAGTTATATAACCCTCATTTATTTTTAAAATCCAGTCAGGATCTAAACCTTGGGCGCATTGATATGCCAGTGAGGATTCAATATATCGATCACATATAACACAAGCGCCTCTTTCTAACGCTGGTCTTATTGTTTTATGTATATGTTCGGATCTATCTGCTGCAAATAATAATGCATCTGTTCTTTTATTAATTTGACCACTTTTTAAATATTCACGAATAAGAAGCCCAATTTTTCCATCTGTTGGTTCCTTCGTTAATATGACCTCAAATTGATAATGCTCTTTTATCCACTCGTATAATAGTTTGCAATGCGTAGTTCCACCACAACCGTCGATTCCACCAATTACGATAAAATTTCCAGTCATTAGCTCCACAATTTTTAAAATTTATTTAAACTGCATATTTACTATAAAGTATTAATATTAAAGAATTCCATTAGTATTATAGATGATCAATTTTCAAACTGTAATTCTATGTAAAATAATAGCATAAGAATGAATAAATATAATTGGTTATAAATATGTCAGATAAAGGGTCTTCAAGTTTTGTTGGAAAAGGTACTATTGTACTGATATTATTACTTACTTCATTCGCAATTATGGCTGCAATGCCTACCTCATTTTATTTAAGCTTTGAAGATATGGCTGATCAATTACTAAGTGGAGAATTATTTGAAAAATTTCTTCAATATTTTGATAGAATTCCTTTATTGAATTTTACTGGAAATTTTTCAGATTTTCTGAATAATTTTGATCTTCCTTATGATAATCCAATAAATCCGGGAGATTATATTATCCCACCAGAATGGAACATTCCGGATCTTGATTGGGGAGACCTTCCTGAAGGCTGGGAAGGTGAGATTCCCCCGATTATGCCAGGAGACCTTCCTGATAACTTTCAAATTCCAGATGGATGGCTACCTCCTGGAGTAGATCCCTCTCAATATCCCTGGCTTCTTGGACTTGCTGCTGGACTTTTTGGAACCCAATATATAAAAGTCTGGGTTAATTCCAGCAACCCAAGTAGATATTGGAGAGTTAGGACTTATGATACTTTTAATTCTTCTAACTGGGTACAAAGTGATAATACCGTATCGCCATATAATTATACCAATATTTCCTCGATCCAAAGTAGCCAGAAGTATTTGGTCTGGATGAATATTACATATCAGCGTAATGGAAGTGGAAGTCTACCTATTCCACATTTATGGCCATCTGGTGAAATAATGGAGAATTTGACGGTTTTAGCTCCCGTTAATGTTACTTGGAATATATTAACAGATTCGAGTGATGCTATAATTTGGAATGCCACAGTAATTGAAAATCCAGGAGGAGAATTCACTGTTAGTATTATATATAATGTAACTTATGATGATACTATCACTCCTCAGACAATTACAGCTCAAATGACAAGCCAAATCGTGGATGGAACTCCTTTTGATCCACCTGGTACAACTAAATATCGACAGCTACCTTCTCTTGATCCACTCGTCATTCAAGATATGGAAAAAGTCAAGAACATGGTTTTTTCAAAAGGATTGGATGTTTATAATGCCACTATGGCAGTGCTTGAATACTTTAAGACAAGATATTCATTTATTGCATCTACTACTGATTCAACCCAATTCAATGCTACTAGAATGGTTGCAACTGGTCAAGGAACTAACGCTGATTTCGCCTCAAACTTTGCGCTCTATCTTAGATATCTGAATATTTCCACTAGATTAGTCTGGGGAGGAGTCGGGTATTTAAAAGATTCTAGCTCACCCACTCCGAATGATATGTATAGATTGATTGCTGCATTTTATACTGAGGTCTGGATCCCAAATAGCACAAATAATGGCGGAAACTGGCTTCAAGTAGATCCAACTCCATATCCAAACAAAACTTATGGAATGACGGACTATAATAATTATGAATTAATTTATCCAAGAATTCCGGATGATAGATTAAGAACTCATCACTATGATTTACTTGTTCTTACAAATACCTCAGATTACAGAATACCTTTAAATCATCTAAATAGAAATACAGATCATTTCAGATTAAATGCTACATTATACAGAGATGGTAATGCTATCGCTCAGACTCTATTGGGAGATACCGTCAACTTTACATTTTATGATACAACAGATGATAGATTACTGGGTTATAACTGGTCAATAGGGGCCACATGGACCGACTCTTTTAATGATAATTCTATTTCAGGACCTCATACACTGAAGACCTCATTTTACGCAGTATATAATGAATCAATTATTGTATTAAATGATACAACTAATATAAATATAGATTCGCTAGGAAATCCAGAACCCATTGATATAAGACGTGGACCAGATAATTCATTCCTGTTTTATGCAAATCTTTCAGATCCTACCAGTAATAGACCCATTGAAGGAGTTATGATGGGTGCATATATTGACAGCCAACCTTTAATCATCAATAATAACACATTTACAGATCAAACAGGATTAGCTCAGCTTAATTTATCCGTACCATCAAGCGTTAACGTAGGTTATCATAACATAACAATTCAATTTAATGGAACCTTTATTGTGGAAAAGAATTTTCCAAACCTTGCACCTGACCTTGTATTGGTAACAGCAGCACCGAGCTCCAGTCGAAACCATTCGATATATGTAAAAGCAGATCTGATTATTACGCTTTATAAAGATACTAATTTTGTAAATGATATAATAGTAAGAAATAATAATGTGACATTATATGGTAGGGTTAC
>CAZYEE010000429.1:0-2816 GCA_964646355.1 uncultured archaeon
GGGTCAAACTCTTGGTTTCTGTATTGATATAATAGATAATTTAACACCTCTTCTATGGCCAAATGGTCTTGATATTTCGGATTTAACAACTTTTGGGGATCTTGTACTCTCATACCCTTCAACTGGGAATATAACTGTATTTAATCTCAGTCAAAGCCCTGATAAACCAACACCTATTGATTCTGTTGTAATTTCGGCAAATGTATCTTGTTCACTTGATATTTCTAATGTAACTTTATGGTACTCAGTGAATAAGGGAGGCTGGAACCAACAATCCATGAGTCTGATTAAAGGAACCGTCCAAAATGGGATCTGGGAAGGAACAATTCCAGCATTTCCATGGAATTATAATATTTCATATTATATAACTATCTATAATAATATAAGTAATTCAGTAAAGCTTGGACCATTCAATTATACAGTACTAGGCTATGAATATCCGCATATTATTAATGTCACTCAATATCCCGATAAGGATTCAGTTCTGGATGGCCAAGCCGTGAAAGTTAATTGTACTGTTATTGATACTTACGCCGGAATAAAAAATGTTTATTTATATTACTCAATTAATAACTCAAATTTCAATAAAATAGAAATGAACCTCACTCAAGGGACTATATATAATGGTATTTGGAATGGAACAATTCCGGGTGCTTCTACAAACTCAATTATTACATATTATGTTAATGTAACCAATAGAGAAGGACTTAGATCTTACAGCCCCTCAAATGCTCCAGCAAATACTTATGGTTATATTGTCGGTGCACTGGACAATGAGCCACCATTATTTGGAGTTCAGAACCCGACTCCTTCATGGAATGATATAATTTGTATACAAGCTTGGGTAAATTCAACCCGAGAAATTTCAGGTGTTGATAATTTAACAATTCATTATAAAATTAATCAAAGTGCTGTAATTACTCAAATAATGAATTATTCGAATTATTTTGTTTATTTGGGCTCAGTATTTCTAAATTATACATTTATTTTATCTCCTAAACCCTATAATACAACAATCCAATACAATATAACTTCATTTGATTTTGCGGGTAATCAACTCACACTTGGACCATACCTCTGTATTGTTAATGACTCAAGACCACCCAATTATTTAGTTATTGAAAAACCTATCAATCCTACACCCGTAGATTCACTCAATTTTAATATAAACCTTCAAGAAAATTCAGGTTCTGGTATTAAAAATGCCACATTATACTATCAAATAAATGAAACTCTTATCTATCCTCATGAATCGCAACATCCATATCAAAATAATTCTAATATCAATTGGACATTAACAAAGCCCAATGCTGTTAAGATCATTGTTAAATTTGACCAGATTCAGACTGAACCAGATTTTGACTTCCTTATTATCTACGATGAAAATGATACGGAAATCTTTAGATTTAACGGCTCTTATAAATGGGATTTTACATCAATACCCTTAACGATTGTTGTTCCTGGCGATACCGTGAAGATTCAACTAAAATCTGATTTCATGATTACATATTGGGGATATAGACTATTTGAATGCATCGCAGTTTATCCTACTCAGACTATACCACTTAGTTTATCGTCTGGGACTATCTTTGATGGCAATTGGACAGCGACGCTTGGAACACATAGTCAGGACACATCAATCTCATATTATTTTGTTATATATGATAATGAAAATAATGTAAATATTTCTAATAAGGCATCATTCGTTGTAGGAGAGAATAATCCACCCCAAATTAGGTCTATCAGTCCTCAAATTGAGTATACTCATTCATCTGACCCCGTTGAGATAACAATCTCAGCCTATGATGATTATCTTTTATGCATTAATGATAGTATTTTAATAAATTACACAATTGGGACAAATAGTTTTCAAGATTTTGTTAATTGTACCGCAGAAAATTATTATAATAAATCGCTAATAGGTAGATATACAATACCTCCAACTGGATTCTCGACCACTGTAAAGTACCAAATAATAGTTCGTGATATATATGGAAATCAATTTATATCTCAGATATATTCTTATATAGTAGATGATATTTCACCTTCAATATTCTTAAACTCATATATAAATAATCTAACTTATCCTGAAAAATTGATATTTGAGGCTACATGCTTTGATTCTTTTATTGCGACAGGATCAGGTGTCAAAAATGTCTCAATAACTTATTGGTACTTAAAGGACTATAATTTAGAATCGACGCACCCGATTACAAATAATTATGATTACACGTGGACAATCACCGAAAAAGATGCTTCAAAATTGAGAGTACATTTCCAAAAATTAGATCTGGAGAATAATTTCGATTATTTATACATTTATGATAAAGATTGGAATCTTATTCAAAGTCTAACTGGAAACCTAACAAAATATTGGTCCGATTTTGTCGATGGAAATATTATCAGACTCCGTATTATTACTGACAATATATCTGAATCTTTTGGCTTTATTATCGATTTGATTGAAGTACATCAGATAAAATATCTGAATTTATTCGAGGGTAATGATCAAATTGGGACTTGGAAGACTGAAATTCCAATTGAAAAATATAATTCCCCCTTGAATTATTATCTTGAAACCTATGATAACGTAAATAACTATTATCGCTACCCAACTTCAGGTAATATTTCAACTACTATCTTTGATGTTATAGCTCCCACTATAAATTCAATCGAATTAAACACAACTAGCCCAATCTCTAATAAACCTATCTCAATAACTGTTAATGCCAATGATTTTGGCTTGGGCATCGATAATATTACCCTGCTTTACTCCTCAGATGGCGGATTGACCTGGAAAACAATAATCATGAATA
>CAZYEE010000430.1:0-2785 GCA_964646355.1 uncultured archaeon
CTTGGAGTTAGTGATGTCGTACATAAATAGAATCACTTTAACTCCCGAATAGAATATAGATCTTACTTTAGAAAATTGGAGTTGTCCAGATAAATCCCAAAATATGAGGTTGATATGTTCCATTCCATCAGGTGTTTCTACATCAATTTCTTTTGAGGTGATTTCAACACCTAAAGTTGGTAAATATTCATCACGATATATTTTTTTTGTATATTTTTGGATTAGTGTGGTTTTACCCACTGCTGGGTCACCGACTACTACAATCTTGAATGGAATCCGGGCATAATATCTTTTCTTAGACGACAATTTGAACTCACTCTTTTATCCTAAATTATTTTAATTATTAAAAAATCATCAAAATGAATGTTATCTCAAATTTATAGAAAATCTATTTCAAATCTATTGTAAATACTATAGATCTTTTTCATAAAATAGCATGAATAAAATTTAAATAGACTGGAAAAAAACCCTATGAATGAATATTCTTAATTTAATGTTATTTTTAAATATAAAGATATATAATTTAAAAAATAATTATAAGATTAACTAAATCTTTGGATTTAAAACAAAGTTTGTTCATTTAATTAAAAAAGATATATGAGAATGAAGGTTTTATAAAGCTATAAAGATTATGCGATGTAAAAAATGTGCGGTATTATTGGAATAGTTTCCAATGAATTGAAGACTCATGGTATAAGCAGATTATTAAGAGAGTCACTTAAACGACTTGAGTATAGAGGATATGATTCAGCGGGAATTGCAACGGTTCATAATAATAAATTGTATATTAAAAAGGATAAGGGAACTATTGATGAGATACATAAGAAATTAAATTTTGATGATCTTCCAGGAAGTTGTGGAATTGGGCACACTCGTTGGGCAACTCATGGTATCCCAAACAAGTTAAATTCACATCCGCATTGCGATTGTCATAATAAGATAGCAGTAGTCCATAATGGAATAATAGAAAATTTTTATGAATTAAGAAAAAAATTAATTGAACAAGGTCATGATTTTAAATCTGAAACTGATACAGAGGTAATACCGCACTTAATAGAATCGCATATGAAGGGTAGATTTTTACAATGTTCGCTTGAAGAGGCGTTAAAGCGAACGATTAAAGAGTTAAAAGGTACTTACGCTATTGCAGTCATTCATTCAGATTTTCCTAATAAATTAGTATGTGTTAGACGGGAGAACCCATTAGTGATAGGTATTGATAATAATGCTATTTATTGTGCTTCGGATATCCCGGCTTTTTTACCCATGACAAATAGGGTATTGATGCTTAATAATGGTGAAATTGCATCTATTACAAGCAATAGAATAGAAATTCTTGATACTAATCTAAAGGAATCGAATATAGAAACAAGAAATATTATTAAGATATCTTGGACTGCAGAGATGGCCCAGAAGGGTGGTATGCCTCATTTTATGCAGAAAGAGATTCATGAGCAACCCACTGCATTATTGAATACTTTAAAAATAGATTGGTCTAAAATACTGAAATTTGCTCAATTTTTAAACGAAACACCAAGAGGTAATATATACGTAACAGCTGCTGGAACTTCATATCATGCGGGGCTTGCAGGTAAATATATGTTCATAAAAATCGCCAAAACTCAATTACATCCTGTAATTTCATCTGAATTTATTGAATATATTGGTGATACACTTGACGAAAATTCATTATTAATAGCAATAAGTCAATCTGGAGAAACTGCCGATACTTTAAATGCGATAGATTTTGCAAAAAAGCAAGGTGCTAAAATTCTAGCCATTACAAATGTATTAGGTAGCAATATAACCAGGAAATCTGATTATTACATATATACTCAAGCAGGACCTGAAATAGGAGTAGCTGCTACTAAGACTTTTGTAGTGCAATTAGCTTCACTTGCATTATGTAGTTTAGGTCTTGCTAATTTAAATGGTGCATTATTGGAGAATGAGATTCAAGAGTTAAAGGAAAAATTGAATAAATTGCCTAAAATAATAAAGAATTTTATAGATTATAAAGAAGAGAAAGTTAGACTTATTGCCAATAAGTATTATATTCATAAGAACTTTTTATTCTTAGGAAGAGGAGTAAATTACCCAACAGCATTAGAAGGAGCACTAAAATTAAAAGAGATTTCGTATTTACATGCAGAAGGATACGCTGCAGGAGAGAGCAAACATGGCCCAATTGCACTGGTTGAAAAGGATTTTCCAGTAGTATTTGTTGCAGCACCTGATGAAACTTATGATAGAATAATAGGTAATGTCATGGAGATGAAGGCCCGCGGCGCTAGAATTTTCTCAGTAATAGAAGAAGGAGACGAAAAGATTAAACATCTTTCTAATGATTATGTAGAGATTCCTAAATCCATCTATACTCCATTTACTCCCATTCCATATATTGTTCCATTGCAATTATTTAGTTATTATGTAGCAGTAAAATGCGGATATAATCCAGATAAGCCAAGAAATCTCGCAAAATCAGTAACAGTCCTCTAACCATTTTAAAAATAAAATTCTAAGAGCATATTCATTTAATTATGGCATTCAGATATGATACAAATTATGATGAGTAAATATAATCCGTCTTATATTTCATTGGGGCATTTATTTGATTAATTTATTAATAAAAATTAAACGTTAATTAAAGTGAAAAATTGAAGGAGAATTATTTAAGGATCGGTCCTGCTGGAATTACTACTGAAGAGTATGAGAAAAAGTATTTAGAACTATTAGAACTTTGTAAAAAGAATGGTTTTAAAGCTCTTGAAATGGAATTATTAAA
>CAZYEE010000431.1:0-2771 GCA_964646355.1 uncultured archaeon
AAGCAAGGGTGATACCAGCGTTGTGGTTGAACCAGAGGAGAAAAAGAAAGAAACTAAATTCTTATTAGACGTTTGGCGTAAAATGATTCCAAGTTATAGAAACGATGGAGCTTTAACTGCAGAGAATAAAAAGATTCAGGTCCTTTCTAATGATGATATAGAGAATTTAAAGTCAGATATGATAAAGATTGATAGTACAAATAGCCATCTTATGAAAAAATTGAAACGAACAATGGCTGAACTCACAATATATAATTTCATATTCCAAGGAGAGTGTAGAGCTGGAATTTTTGAGTCGGGACCATATTATTTTGAAGGGAATCCAGACCCGCTAGTTTTCAAAGAATTTCAATATTTATATTCTGGCGAGGATATGTTTGGTATTGATGTATCAGAGTATCTACAATTTCATAAAATATCTACAATATCACCGATTCCAAATGTAATTTTTGGCATGACTATTGATCATAATTATATTAACAAACTTGAATTTAACGATTGGGGTACCTTATTTACAGATCCGCCAGATTTTTCGGACCATATTACATCTTTAGGTATCTGGACCAAGGAATTACTTCATCCAAAAGATTACCGATATCCAGATAAACTAGGTAATTTAACTGCACTAAAACCTGAGATAATGAATGATCTATCTAATTTTTCGACTCGTGCAACAAAAGAAATGTACATATTGTTCTCAAAAATGAATTATATAGAAAAATTAATGCTTGGTACCAATTTATATACCAATTTTCTGGCATTGTTTACTATTTATGCGGGAATTGAGAATGAGTTTAGTTGGACATGGCCCTATGAATATGCACGAGGTGAGCCATTTACTACGGATTTATTAGATAAAGATAAAATAACATATTACATAAAAAAACTGGAGAAATTTCCCAATGGAGCACATCCATTCCTTGCAAGGTTATTCAGGCGTAAAAAAATTCATAAAATAGATCCAATATATTATCATTTACAAGATTAAGACGGAATTAAACTGAAATAATTATAACCCAATCATTTTTAATTCTCAAGTTATTATATTCCTTATTTATTTTAAAATATTGGCAGTATTAATTTGCATTACATTTAATAAGTTCATAAATACCTAAGAAAAATAAATTTCATGAAATAAAGTTATTTATGAATCAATAATAAAGATGTAGAGTATGAACTTTAAAAAAATTATCAAGTATTCCGTAATAACTATTGGATATTTAATTTTAATTTTTGGATTATTTATAGATTATATTATTATAACTGGTGGTAATTTAATTTTCTCTTTATTGGACATAATCTTTTCTGCTATAGTTATTTATACGGCTATCTTTTTTGCGATTATTATGATTATAATGATAAGACTTCATTCTAAAAAACATAAATATTGGTTAATTCCGTTGATATTGGGCTTTTTTATTATAATTTTGAATTTATTTCCATTATTTAGTGCCCCATATATTGTCAGTAATGGAGATAATCAATTTAGAAATGAATTTGGGATCAATTATATGGATAATATATCTGTCGATAAAAAGGCAAAATTTAAATCAACTCCAATCTCATTTTGGGAACTAATTAACAGTGTGGAGATACCTGATTGCAATATTTCATATGATACAGAAGTATACGCTACAAGGGGCAATGATTCATATACTTTTGATGTGTATAGTCCTTTGCAAGGTAATGGGCCATTTCCAGCAATAATTTTGATTCATGGTGGTGGTTGGGTAAGAGGTGATAAGGGGCAATTAAGCGTTGTAAGTAGGTATCTAGCTGCACAAGGATATGTAATTTTTGATATACGTTATGGCTTGGCGAAATTCTCAGAAATGGGAATCCAAATACCTTCAAACATCAATCCCGATCTATTTAACTCTAAAATTTATAATGAATCTATAACTATTCCTCAAATGGTCAAAAATATCGGAAAATTCACGGATTATTTAGTTGCCAATAAGGACAGATATCATATTAATTTATCTTCAGTATTCATTATGGGAAGGAGCGCGGGAGCACATTTAGCGGGTTTATTCCTTGGATACAAAGGTGCATTTAGTGGCATATTTAATACATCGATGAATATTCGTGGAATAATTCTATATTATCCACCCGCTAACCTGACGATGTTTTATAATAGTTTATTAGATGATCCCGTTAATAAATTGGCTCCTGGATCAACCGAACATTATTTTTCATATTTATTGAATGGTACTCCAACTACAAATAAGACCGCATATGACCTTTATTCTCCAGTCTCTCATGTGGATTCAAATTCTCCTCCAGTATTAATCTTTCATGGAATGCATGATAAATTGGTTCCATATAAGCTCTCGGTTCAATTACAGAATAGAATGCATGCATACAATCGTCCTTGTATATTAATTTCATATCCATTTTATGGGCACGCAATGGATGCTCTTCGCAATGGAATTGGAGGCCAAACTGCCGTTTATTATCTGGAAAGATTTTTAGCATTTACTTTAGAAAATAATATATAGGTGATGATAATTAATCCTGAAAAAATCAAATCGATTCTAAAATTTTATTATTATATTTCATTAGTATTAAATATTTCTACAGTAATACTTCACATAATTGCTGAATTCTTCGTTTCAATTATTCAAGAATTTACTGCGTTTTTAATAATCACTGTATTCTTTTTGAACATTTTTCTAATAATCATAAATTTTAAAATTATCAATCGTGATAATAAAGAAGGAAAATTTATTAAGAATTTAATATGGATCTATCTTATTTTTATTATCTAT
>CAZYEE010000432.1:0-2743 GCA_964646355.1 uncultured archaeon
AAATCTTTTTTTATTATTTAAAACTATTTAAAAATACTTGGTTTTGATCAATGTTATAAAATAAGATAGGATTTTTATGAGTTATTTAAAGTTTACTTTTTTTTTAATAATATTCCTTACTCCCTACTTTATATTTAATCAATTAAAAATTGAGAATTAATGACCAAATCTTGGTCTATATTATAATACAAATTTGCAAATCTTTGGTAATATTTAATAATTAAAAAATAAATTCAAAACCTACTATATAAAATAAAATTACAATTTAGTTTTTTATTTAAAAAAATGAAATCATCTCAATTATCAAAATTTTTTAATAAATTTTAATTATTGAAATTTATTCAATTAATAATTTCCAAAATACACTCAATAATGTAATCTATTTAATAAAGCATAAATCGAAATTTAAAGTCTAACTAGTTTTAATGGAAAGCCATATAACTTTAAAAAGAAATTAATTTTTTATTTATTCAATTACTTAATCATAAATTAAATCAATTAACTTTTTAAAACCTATTAAATATGTTCAAAAATTATTTATTTTCAATTTAATTAGTTAAATATTTTAATATAATTGATAAAACTGTTATGAATCTTTAATAGATTTTCAAAAATCTTTTTAAAAGAATTAAAATTGAAATTAATCTAAATCAAATGTACATATTAATTCATCTAAAAGTATTACATTAAGTAATAAAATTAATAGGAACGAAAGCTCATTGGGCTTTAAAGATGGGTATATTTGCAATTTTTTC
This sequence comes from uncultured archaeon, assembly GCA_964646355.1. Lineage (GTDB taxonomy): Archaea > Asgardarchaeota > Lokiarchaeia > Helarchaeales > HEL-GB-B > HEL-GB-B. Next base: position 756 of record CAZYEE010000432.1, read on the forward strand.
ATTTGTAGGAGCATTTATAGCATTATGTACAGGAAATTATATTTTATATAAATCTCAAATTAAAAATATAAATAGATTACTTTTTATTTTTTCTATAGTATTAAATTTTTGGTTATTTACGGAAGGTTTACTATTTATTGCTCCCTCTTTTTATTACGCATTATTATATCAGAAACTAAGTTCTATCGGCATATTAACAATTCCACTTATTTCTCATTTTAATTTATCCCTTGCTTTTAATAATAAATCTTATAAAATGAAAACAATAAATTATAAAAATTTATCAAGCGATAAAAGGATTTATATTTATATTTTCTTATACGGACCGACTTTAGCGTTTATTTTTATTAATATGACTACACCATTGATCATTAGAGATCCATTTTATAGGGTTTCATGGGATTACTGGTATTATGGAAAAGCTGGGAATCTATTAATGTATTTAATTTATATTGTCTGGCTATGTAGTTTATTAATATTTAGTTTTATTATTCTGATAAAAAATAAGTTAAATAATATAAATAAACTGAGAAAAATTCAATTTAAATATTTAATTTTTGGTATTGGAGTTCCTTTTTCTATCAGTATAATGTTATATTTATTTCAATTTGGTCTAATTATCGATTTACCTTGTATTTTAGTTATTGGAATGCTTATCAGTGGATTTTTTTTAACTTATGCGATCTATAGATATAAATTAATATACTTACCCAAATACTCGACAATTTTTGACTCAATTAAAATAGGTATGATTTTTCTTGAAGTGATATACAAAAGTGAGGTTCCTGAGGATCTAATCTGTTTAAATATTAATAATACTTTTGAAAAAATGAGTAAAATATCTAAAAGTAAATTATTATTTAGGAGAATCTCTGAGGTTCTTAGAGAATATAAAGATAGTCCAAATATTACTTGGATAGAACATATATTTAAATTTGCATTGAGAAAAAAAGATATAAAAACGGACATATTTTTTAATTCTACTAATAGGTGGTATTCTGTTTCTTTATATAATATTGATTCTAGATTTATAATTATTTGCGCAGAAGACATTACTGATAAGAAAATTTTCATTATGGATGTCTATAAAAAATATACCGAGCTTAAAAAGTTATACAGATTGAAAGAAGAATTTTATGCAGATGCAATTCATGAATTTAAGACACCTATAACTATCATAAAAGGTTTCACTGAACTAAATTTGAAACATAATAATTTAGAAAAATCTGTAAGGGATGAATTTGAAATTATCAACAAGAATGTAAAACGATTAGAGAACTCGGTAGAGGAGATATTGGGGTATACAAGATTAAATTCTGGAAAAATTGAATTAAAAAAAGATAGGTTTTTATTGTTAGATCTTATTGAAGAATTGTTAAATGAATTAGCACCATTATTTAAAGAAAAAAAATTATTTGTGCTCCAGGATTTTGATTGTCATATTGTAATAAAAACACTTGATAAAAGCAAAATTTCAATACTTATAAAAAATTTATTAATCAACGCAATTAAATTCTCATATCCATATGGATTATTAAAGATCGAATCATTTGTAGAAAATGAAGTCTGGCGATTTTCTATCACTGACCAGGGAATTGGGATTGATAAGAAAGATATAGATAAACTCTTTACGAGATATACCAAAATAGAAGATGCGAAATCTATGGATTACAAGGGTACTGGGATCGGTCTTGCATTATGCAAAAAAATTGTTGATATATATGGTGGAAAGATTTGGGCTGAATCTAAAGGATTAAATAAGGGAGCAAAATTTATTTTTGAAATTAAAATGAATGATTAACATCTAACCAGATTAAATATTCAAGGTATAGATGAATCTTGGAATAAATTAAAGAATTTTTCTTGCTTTTTTACAATAATAACATTGTATACAAAATTTATTAAAGAATAAGTATATAGATATTTGTCTATATTCTTAAAAAATGATTAAGAGAATTATATTTATTTTTATCTTAACCTATAAATAT
>CAZYEE010000433.1:0-2705 GCA_964646355.1 uncultured archaeon
AATTCCGAACTAATTTTAGATACTGCTATCTTCTCAAACCCACTTGAATCTACTTGGGCTTGAAGTTGTTTTATAATATTATCTTTTTCAATTATAATTTGCTTTAATCTTCTAATTTCATCACTTTCAGAAGAAGAGATAGAAACTCCTCCATGGGCTGTAGCATCGGCTAATTTTTGTTTTAATTCTTTTATATACTCATTTTTTTCATTTAAATCGGCTGTTATTGTCCGGATTCTTGTTTCAAGTAAGGTGACTCTTGATGCCTTTATTTCTGCTTCTGAAACTTTCTTTTTAAGCTCTTCAATTTTCTCATCTTTCATTCTAAGCCTAGTCTTAAGCATATCTAGTTCAGCTAAATTTTGAATATTGGGAGTGGATCCTATGTTTTTTTCTTCAAGCATTCCTTGTAACATTTTAATGATTCCTTCTTGTTCTTTAACTTTTTGTCTCAATTCTTGTAATTCCCTTAAATCGACTTTTTCTTCTGTTTTTGGAGGGAATATCTTCTGTATAATCTCTTTCTTTACAATAATGCGACCCAGTTTAATATCTTCAAAAACAGCGGCAACCATATTCTGATAATGTTCACCTTTTACACTTTCTAAAATCCTTAGGCTGGCGACAGGTAATATTTCAGAATATGCTTCTGCATTTTCTGATGGATCCAAAATTAAAGATATAACATAGTTTGGTTCTACAACCCATCTGGAAGTCTTCATACCACTATAGAAACTTGCTACTTTATAATTTTTTAAATTCAATGTAATGAAACTTGGTTCCAGATACCTCATTCTATGAATACTTCCAATCCTCATAACTTCTTCTTCTGTGATTAAAATTTGTGGATATTGATAAATTGTGTAAAAACCTGTTTTATTTGTCCAGCCAATCAATGCTATACCAATAGGCATAATTCAAACCCATTTTTAATTGTAAGAAATTTGTACAATAATAATATAATACCAATAAAATAATTATCTATATTTAATTTTATTCGATTTTAAAAATTTCTTGTACAAATAATTTATTAAGTAGATTTTTAGAAAAGCTAAAAATAAAAATATTTATGAATAAAGTTTTTATTTTGCTTAAAACTCGATTAAATAAAAATAAGAGGATGTTTTTTAGAAAAAACCTATTTCAATTCAGCACCACAATTGGTACAAAAAAAGCTACCAGGTGTTACTTCTTCTCCGCATGAGGGACAATATCTAATTTCTCGATTAGTAGTATCAAAATCTTCTTTTGTAGTAGTATCCCATTGAAATTCTTCAGTCGCTGGCGATACATCATTAGGAGATGCTGGTGGTACAATAACCTCAGGCGATTCTTGAGGTATATATGGGGCGGGTTTAGTAGGTGGTGAAATTGATGATGAAAATGTCTCCATTTCATGCCATAATGGTGTTGCAACAAACCTTTTTACCGTTCCATGTTCAGGGCATTTAAAAATCAATAACACATAACTCCCTTTCGGAAATGTCTCTTCAAGCTGCATTTCTTTGCCACATGAACACATATATACACTTGATTTAAGTTCATCAATCCACATTTCTTTATTTGTATATTGAAGAATTATTTTATTAGAATGTCTATTTGGACATTTTGCTGCAATTACCACAAAATATCCTTTAAGTAATGCTTTAACAGTAGCTACTTTTTGTCCGCATTTTTTACAAGTTAATTGACCCGAACTCATTGAATATTCATATCCTTCGCTATTTTTGATAATTACATAAATTTATGAAAGAAATGATTTTTTTTATTTCAATATATTTATTGCTTTTTTTTTTATTAATATTTGCAATTTAATTGTAATTTTAGAAATAAAAAAGAAATTTATGATCTGCATTAGAAACAGATAATATAAAGGAAAGTCATAGTTAAATAAAAAATTAGTTAAAGTAAAGTAATATCATTATAAGTTTGTTATAAATTTCAATGAATTATTTAGTTTAATTTTTTTGTTATTTAATAATCCTTTAATATAATAAACAAAAAATTTAATATTTTATTAAAGATACTAAAGTATCTTTCATTAAATGATTTATTAATTTAAAAGCTTTAAAATTCCACCAAAAATAACCGCCATTTTTGGTTTTCACAAAAAATTTTAAAGAAACAATTCTAAATATTTTCAAAAGATAGGTAATTCTTGACTCAAAATTTATATCGAAAAATTGTAATTTATAAAGATAATAAAAATTATCACTAAAAAGAAGGATCCAAAGTGAAGAAATTAGTATATCCCTTTACGGCAATTGTCGGACAAGAAGAAATGAAACTTGCGTTGATTTTAAATGTTCTTAATCCTTTAATTGGCGGAGTTTTGATCAGAGGAGAACGTGGTACTGGAAAATCTACTGCTGTCCGTGCACTTGCAAGTTTATTACCTGCAATTAAGGTAAATGAAGGATGCCCATTCAATGATGACCCAGATAGACCAGAAGAATGGTGTGATGTTTGTGTTGAAAAAGCTAAAAAAGGCGAATTAAAAACACTAGAAATTCCAATGCGGGTTGTAAACCTTCCGCTGGGAGTCACCGAAGACCGAGTAGTAGGTTCATTGGACATTGAATGTGCGATAAAAGAAGGACTTAAGGCTTTAGAGCCAGGAATTCTAGCTGCTGCTAATAGAAACATTCTATATGTTGATGAAATTAATCTATTAAGTGATCATATTATTGATGATCTCTTAGATG
>CAZYEE010000434.1:0-2692 GCA_964646355.1 uncultured archaeon
AAAGTGCAAACTTTGGGTTTTACTCCCGACCTATATTATTTATATCATGAAAATGCTAAAAATTTTACAAAAATTTATTATTTTCACCAAATTTTATTCATAATATGTATTATTTATACATAATATATAATAATCTATGAATTATAGATAAATAGTTATAATAACAGATGAAAATGAATTGGATTAAAAATTTAGATAAAAAATATTTAATAATTTTAGTCATAGGTATATTAATAATATCTTTAACCTTTATGGGTATATATTTAATCTATCTAAATAATTCACGGAAGAATCTTAAGGCAGAATGGTATAGGGAAGCTCTTTATTTGATCAGGACTAAATATACTAAAATAAAGATTGCAATTGTTTACAGTGAAAAATGGCAGAATGATGATAATAGTTGGTCGGATCTTCGCATAGATTCTTCTCCTGAGGCTTTACAAGCGTACAAAAATGGTATAAGTCCAGATTATTTCATAGGAAAGGAAGGATTACAATTTCAGAATTATAATATTACTATACCTATTAATGGTTGTTATACTGGTGTATTTCCAGGTTGGGGTGAATATGAGGATTCTGTAAGTACTCAGTTTTTAATTGATTTTGAAAACCTATGCGGTAAATCGGTGGCATTTGTTCCATTCTCGGTATTTTGGGGTCAAAACAATGTTTCTGATTGCAATCTTAAAAAAATTGATAGTTATGGTGCGGTCCCATTGATTAGGCTAATGCCATGGGGCGAACCTTATTGGGAAGCCTCTTATCAGGCTAATTATTCACTTGAAAAAATTATTAACGGCGATTTTGATACCTTTCTTTCAGACTGGGCTGATATTATCAAAAATTTCAATAAAACAGTAATGATAACGTTTGGAGTGGAGATGAATGGAAATTGGTTTCCGTGGTCTGGGGTATTTCAAGGAGGTAATAAGACCGATGGTTATGGTGACCCGAATAAAGCGGATGGTCCAGAAAAATATGTAGATGCTTTCCGGCATATTGTCCTATTATTTAAAAATAAAAGTGTTAATAATGCCTTATGGTATTTTCATCCGAACCATGCGGCCTATCCTGATGAGGCTTGGAATTCTATTGAAAATTATTATCCAGGAGATCAATATGTTGATTGGATTGGATTTAGTCTTTATGGTGCCCAATATAATGATGAAAATTGGGTCAATTTTGACGAAATTATGGGACCTATATATAACAAACTCACTACTATATTCACAAATAAACCACTAATGCTCTGTGAATGAGGTGTTATGGAAAGATAAATTATATTTGTAGTGATATTGAAATTCTTAATAAAGTGATTTATTTAGGATTATTACGATAGGCGCAATTAAATTTTCTTATTATGATAAATGCAATTAATATTTATCTTTAAAATTCAAGATTTATTCTAATGATTAATTATAATTTTAATTTCATTCAAGAATCCTAATTTTATCCAATTTCTGCAATTACTTCATTTTCGTATTTCTCAGGAATTCTGATGAAGCAATTATTTAAATATTTATAATGTTGATAGAAATTTAAGAAGGACTTAGATACTTTTTATCATGACCACGGAAAAAAGAATAATTCGGCTCAAATATTTTTGAAGAAATAAATGGGTGATTTTTATTTTAAATGATTTAGATATTTATGAAGCAGAAGATCGCTGGGAAAGTAATGTTAGTTCTGATCTTGGAGTTATTTTGATTAATTTTTTGAAAAAGATTCCAAAATACACGTATGCAAAAATATGTTCCCAGTCATTAATCAAAAAGCTCCCTGAATACCCATATCAACTTGACATTCCCGATTCTGATACAATTTTTTCCTGGATAAAAGGTCTGTGTAGTACACCTCATCGGAGGCCGGGTACTCCGGAAGGGCATAAAGCGGAAGATTGGGTGCTCAAGAAATTAACTGAACTAGGGCTAAATGAGGTTAAAAAAGATCCAATTCCTATCAAGGTTTGGGAATGCACAAATTGGGAGCTAAAAATCAATAATAATAAGATGCCTTCATTTTATGTAGTAAATACGGGTTTTACTGGGCCCAAAGGAATAACTGCTCCCTTAATATATGTAGGAAAAGGTACTGCTAAAGATTTCAAGAAAAAGCATGTTGCGGGTAAAATTGTTGTCGCGGAAGTTCCATTTCCTTATATTCCACTCGGATTAGGTTTTAGGATTCTCAAATTCTTAAATGGTGCCTATTATATATCGGATCCTGACCATTCATTTACCATATCCAAGACCCAGTATCTCAATTTTGTGCGTCGAAATTTTATAGGTGGTTCTACACTTAAAAGTGCTCCTCCAAACGATGTTTACTGGAATGCTTTTAAAAGCGGAGCAAGAGGTATCATACTTATTTTGAAGGACCAGCCCGCAAATTCTAATACTCATTACGGGCCCTATGATGGTATAATGAAGCCAATGCCGGGACTTTGGGTCGGGAAGTATGATGGTTTAGAGGTCAAAAAATATGCTAAGCGGAATGCAGAAGCATCAATGATATTAGAAGGTTCAATAAAAGATGGGACTATGCATAATATTTGGGGCATTTTACCAGGCATTACCGATGAAATAGTTATGATAACATCTCATCATGATTCTCCATTTCAAGGAGCGGTCGAGGACGCTGCTGGAGTAGCACAAGTATTGGCTCAAGTAAAGATATGGACCAGTATTCCCAG
>CAZYEE010000435.1:0-2674 GCA_964646355.1 uncultured archaeon
ATAAACTTAGGTTTAAAGATTTTGCGAGGTTGAAAGTAGGCGGTTTTGATAAATTTTCTAAAATGAAAATGGATAAACTTGATTCGATAATTTCTGCAGAGGATAAAATATTAATTGAAAATGAATTAACTGATGAAAACTTGATTCTTCAAGCGAAACGATGGGTCGCTCGTGGTTTAGAGGTTAGAAAAAGTATTCGAAAAGTAAAGACAGATCAGACAATAAAAAACAATATCAGAAAATAGGAAAGAATTAAAGATAAGTTATTTAGCACTTGTAAACTATGAAGGTACATCCATTTTCGGTTATTTAATGATTCATCACTATTTATCATTCAATATTTTAGAATTTAATACGTTAATTTTTACTGGAAACTATTTGTAGAGCCCATTGATAGAGTTGATTTATTGATAAGTCTTTAATAGATAATTTTTTTAGCTCATCTAAAAGTTCTTTTGTCCTATTTTCATCTTTAAGATTCCTAAACGTATCTATCGCCTCAAGCCATATTCTTTTTTTAACTTTAATGGCTTTTCGGAGATTTTCTTTAACCCAGGTGAATTCATTTGGATATATTGCATATACGCTACCTTTTAGCTGCACTCTATGAGGTAATGCATAGATGATAGCAAAATTAATATCATCGAGGTTTACTTTTTCTCTTTTATTGAGCCATGCATGACCTTTTGCAAGATTTAGTGTAGAGATTTTCCATCTTTCCCCTAATACTTCTTTAAGGTTATAACAGATTTCGCCTTTAAATTCACAACTATCGCATTTATGATCAAGATTATATTTTGGATTTAGTGTGCTTTTGTCGAGTTTAATGCAACTGGAAAAAAGTCCGGCTATCAGATTGAGATACAATACAGCAGCTGGAGGAACTTGGATTTTATCTACATCTTTCCATATTTCGACCATTTGCTCGGATTTCAATATTGAGATTGCATTATCTAATAGGTCTTCCACATAATCATTAACAAATCGGCTTACTAACATATCATAGCTCTCTTTCATAGAAATTACAGGAATATCAATTGAAAAATCAATTCTATCAAAAAATGCACGTGGAATTTCTACAGAAGCTACATCTTTTGGATTTCGGTCCATAAAACATAGAAATTCTGGGGATTTAAATTTAGTGTTCCTATACTCTACTTCATGTTCAGCGAGTAATGACAATAAGGCATTATATAGTTTGGGATTTCCCCGTTGCACTTCATTTATCCATTTAAAATGTGTTGTAACTATACGCCTGGGCGTAATATCCTCAATTCCTTGTGTAATTTTTGCGATATCAAGGAAAAATATTATATCAAATTCTGTAAGTGTGTCTCTAAATCTTACAGTACCGAAGGAATCAGAGAAAAAGGTTTTTCCGATCAACTTGATTAAAAGGCTTTTCCCTGTTCCATAAACTCCAGAAAGTAATACTGTACTATTTTTGCATAAAATAACCGATTTCAGAAATTCTTGAGTTTCTGGGTCACATTTGAACAAGTTAAATATTTGGTTGACACCCTCTATATATTTATCATGATTTTTAAACTCAATTTTTGGAGTTTTTTTGGTCTGGCCTGTTTCTATATCGGTTGGAGTATCAACCTTATTTACTTGCCTAGCTTTCCTCCTACCCGTCGATCTTTTTTGGACCATTTAATTCATTCTCCAAACTATTATTGATTAAAAATTATTGAATAGAAATAATAAAAAAAATATTATTTAGAACTATTTTTTGGTTTAGTTCTGTTAGAACTATTTGTTTTAGTAGAGTTTGTATTGGTTTTATTTGTATTTTTACTTTTTTCATTTGTACTGTTTGTGTTATTTGAGCTGTTTGTACTACTTGCATTTTTTGTTTTGCTTGTCTTGCTTGTCTTGCTTGTTTTGCTTGTTCTGCTTTTAGTACTGCTTGTCATTCCAGTACTACTTCTTGTACTTCCCGATGTATTACTTGTATTTCTATTAGTCGTCCTTCTGGCTGCTCTTCTACTTGTTCTTGCACTTCCAGTCTGTATACTGCCTTGCCCTCCTATTGCAGGACTATTAATTTTCACTTCTACTGCAGGATTTTGTGAAATTATATAAATATAGGCAAGCTTAATTATCTCATAATATGCATGGATAATTACGGCTTCCTTATCGCCTCGTCTCCAAGCATCTGGTACTCCAGAGGGTTTTAAAGGAGATTGAGAAGGTATTTTATTTTTATCACCGTAGTCTTTTAAGTCGTTATAATGATGGTTAATATCATTTACAAACTGATGATAGAAATAATTAACACCATATGTAAATAATGAAGCACTTCTCGGAATTTTATCTAAATAGGAATGAATTCTATTTTTAAATTCAAATTCAGTCTCTCCAGATTTCTGATATAGAATATCTATTTGATTATTATGAAGACAAGAAAATATAATAACTTCGCTATCATCTGGCGTAAGTCTAGTAGTTTCAATTTTAACAACATAATCATCTACTTGAATTGGACTTTTATAATGTAAAATTCCCTCAGAGATATCATTATCTTCATCTAATATACTGATACTTTTTTTGGCTTTTCTCCTTGTTCTGTTTGATTTCTTTTTATTTCCACCAAATGAGTCAATAAATTCAGTACATGCTTCATATAAATCATTAATATTATTACTTTTATTTAAATTTTTTATATCAA
>CAZYEE010000436.1:0-2667 GCA_964646355.1 uncultured archaeon
AATATTTATTGTCGGAAGAAAACCTTTATTTAATAATTTTTGACCAGCCTAAAATTATATCTATCTTAAAATAATGCTTTAAAAAAGTTATATAGAAATTTTAATCAAATAAATGATGAACACTGATATTTTTTTCTCATAAAATAAATAATTTCATTTTGATCTGCTTAATCCATATTTTTATTTTGTTTACTTCAGTCCCATCCGTCTTTTAATTTAATAGGATAATATTTTGGTTAAATAAGTACTAAAATCTCTATCTTAGCAGCCAATTTTTTAAACAATAAGATTTAAAAAGTTTATTTTTCCAAATTCATAATATATTCTCACATGAAATTTAAAGTTCGGCTAAATTAATACATATTAATGTTCAAATCGTAAATCTTTTAATTTAAGAACACATGAATTATATTACATTACAAAAAATAATACAATCCATAAAAAAATACATTTTAAAAGATTTAATTGATAATTCTTAAAAAAAGATAAATTATCAAGAAAAATACACTTGGTGGTCTGTTGAAAGCAGTAATAATGGCTGGAGGTAAAGGAACTAGATTAAGACCTCTCACAAGTAATATTCCAAAACCATTGGTTCCTATCGTAAATACACCAATGATTGTTCATATTATAAAATTATTGAAAAAACATAATTTTGATGAAATATTCATCACGATCAGTTATTTAGGAAAACAGATTGCTGATTTATTAGGTGATGGATCCAAATATGGGGTTTCTATTAAATATTTTTTTGAGGACAGACCATTAGGTACTGCAGGAGGAGTAAGACAGATACAAGAGCTTGATGAGACTTTTCTTGTTATGAGTTCAGATGTTTTAACTGATATTAATTTAAGCAGCTTTTTAAAATTTCATAAAAAGAAAGGTGGTATTGCCTCAATAGCCTTAACCAGAGAGGATATACCTGTAGCTTATGGGATCGTAATTGTTGATGAAAAAACGCGTCAAGTTAATCGTTTTCTTGAAAAACCTAGCTGGTCGGAGGTATTTAGCGATAAAATTAATGCGGGAATTTATTTGATGGAACCTGAAATTTTAAAATATATTGAAGAAGGAGTTGAATATGATTTTAGTCACCAATTATTTCCCGCACTTTTAGAAAAAAATGAGCAATTATACGGATATATTTTTAATGAATATTGGCTAGATATTGGAGACCCTGAAAAATATATTAAGGCTAATCATGATATTTTAAAAAGAAAGTTAAAATTAGATATTCCTGGAAAAGAGATTCGAAAAGGTGTCTGGATTGGTGAAGATTCTGAAATTAAAGATGATACAAATATCTGGGCCCCAGTATTAATTGGAAATAATACAAAAATTGATAATGATTGTTTTATAAATAGAACATCAATAATTGGGGATAATGTTTACATTGGAAAAAATAACCAAATCAAAAGAGCTATAATCTGGAATGGAGTATCTATAGGAGAGAGTTGTAAATTAAATAATTGTGTAATTGCAAACCGAGTTGAAATTGGCAATTTTACGAATATAATGAGTAATGCTGTAATTGGAGACGATTGTGTCATTGGGGCTTCTTGTGATATACGAGAACGAGTAAAAATTTGGCCTGAAAAGATTATTGAATTTAATTCAATTGTGAATAACAATGTAAAATGGGGCACCTATGTCAAGCGAAGTTTATTTGGAGCTTATGGATTAAACGGCTTGGTAAATATTGAAATCACTCCTGAATTCTGTGCTAAATTAGGAGCAGCATACGGCACTTGTTTAGGAGCTGGAGCTAGTGTGGTAATAGGAACCGATACTCGATCATTATCCAGTATGGCTCGAAGGGCTATAATTGCTGGGCTCATGTCTACAGGTGTCAATGTTTATGATTTAGGAATCATTCCCACGCCTATTTTAAAATATGGTGTGAATTATTGGCAGCTTCAAGGTGGAATTGCAATTTCTGTCCCTTTTGCAGAAGAGGCATCAATCAATATTAGATTTTTTGATAGAAATGGTATTGATATTGATAAAAAAAGTGAGAAAAAGATCGAAAATAATTTTTTCAAAGAGACATTCACTCGAGCCCCACCTTTAAAATTGGGCACAGTCTCAAAACCAGTAAGAGTGGTTGAAGAATATGTTAATCGCCTATTTCAATTTATAGATCATAAAATGATAGAAAAAAATAATTTCAAAGTTGTAGTGGATTGTGCTGATGGATCCAGTTCTTTAATTGTGCCGAAAATCTTAAGAAAATTGGGTTGTGAAGTCATTACATTGAATTCTCAACTAGGCGAGGAATTACCGATTCGCCCTTTTTCTCCATCAATGGAAAATTTATCAACTTTATCAAAAACTACTAAAGTTCTAGATGCTGATTTGGGTATAGCTTTAGATGAAAATGCAAATAAAGTTCTTTTTGTTGATAATAAAGGTAACATTATTCCTGGAGACACAACACTTGCATTAATTTCTCGAGAAACTCTGATTAATAAAGAATCAGGCACAATAGTCGCCCCTATTACAACCTCCAGTCTTATAGAAAAAATATGTGAAGAATTTAATGGTAAATTAATAAGATCGAAAATGGGCTATCGAGAAATAATTGATGATGTCGTCAAATATAAAGCAATCTTTGCAGGTAATGAGAGTGGAGGTTTCATTTTTCCAGATTTTCAATTGTGCGAA
>CAZYEE010000437.1:0-2664 GCA_964646355.1 uncultured archaeon
CAGAAGCATTAGGTTATCTTTTAAATTTTTATTAATAGATACTCCACCTAATGTCCAATTTCTATTTGCGGTTGAAAAATAGCCGTAACTTCCATTTTTTAATTTATTTTCTATACAATAGGAAAGCATTTTAAATTTGTTATAAGCTACATCTCTTATCTTTCTACAAAATGCAGAATTTATAGAAATTTTGTAATTAACAAGCATCAAGATAGCATTATCATATAAATATTTACTTCCATTAAGATCTGATTGATTATTACTTCTATAATATCCATAGAATTGGCTATCCCAGATTTGATTATTCATTGATATAAATGTCTGATTTATGTAATCGACATAAGTTTGGTTTCGAGTTAAACTATAAAGCTCAAGCAGGTAAGTTATCATTAGCGCATTTTCAGAGGTATAAGCGATATTCAGTACTTCCCCACCAGTCCTGTTAACCTTTGTGATGAATAAATTAATTGTATTATTCCAAAAAGTATCTATAATGTAATTTGCAAGGATTTCAGACTCATTGAGATAGGTTTGAGAACCATTTGATCTATAAATGTCAAGTAATGCAAGTCCTACCTCAGCATTTATTCTTAATTCCTTTTTATTTTGCCCATTTAATGTAGAATTATATCCTCCCGCTGAGTCTTTCAAATTTGTATAAATAGAATCCCAAATCAAATCGCTTTTGTATAAAGTGGAATTTCTAAAAATATAATAGGCATTCGAAAGATCAGTAGCATTAACAAGATAACTAATATCAGGGGGATTAGTATGGAATGCGGGGTCTTCACTATTATTATCCAATAATGTTTGTTTATCTTGAGTAGTAAAATATTCATTTATTGGTGTATAACACACTATTACAAAATTCAATATAATTAAATTTAATAATATTAATGCGATGTATGATTTTTTTAACATTTTTTAAAAACTCCCGATGTCTTTGTCGAGATTTATTGTAATTCATTAGATAATAAACATTATACTTGAACGTGATAAAATAGGAAGGAATTCCAATTTTATAATATTTTGGTGCATATTTATTATAAACAAATTTTCTCATTAAACTTTAATAAAATTGTTTAAGATGACTAAATTTTAAAAAATTTAAATTTTTTCTTTCCAAAGTATAGGTCTAATTCTAATATTTGTAAAAAATGGTTCAAATAACGAACATTATATGGAAAAAATTGAAAAAATATTTGATATTTCAGTTATGATTTATAACTCTTATATGGGCAGCCCCTAACCTTACAATTTCCAGCTTTTTGAATTTCATTGCAGCATTCAACACATATTATTCTTTTTCTTCCATATAATCCACAAAGTCTAGTATTAAATTTCTCCTTTCCACATCTTGTACATTTGACCAATTGTCTGCTGCTTGACATTTTAATCATTCATATTCAAAAATGATGTTGATATCTTTATTAGTAATTTTTTTTATAGATTTAATGAGATCTGATCTATAATCGATAATTTTATCTTTGTTACGGTTAAAATCATCAATAACTTTGTCTAAATTAACTCTCTCTTCGTTTATTTTTACTTGAATTTTATCAATCTCATTCTGGATTTTCTTTTTCTTTTCTAATAATTTTTTAATTTCTTCATTACTCTTTAAATTTTTAATTTTTTTATCGATTTCGAATAATTTTTTCTGAGTTTTAACTAGGGATTGATTTAGGATTTGATCAACTTTAGATAGTGCCTTTTGATTTTTTGAGGAACTAAGATCTAAGGCTTTATTCTTAAGAGCATTCTTTAATTTAGTAAGGATTTCATTTAATATAGGGTGACCCTCTTGTTCATTGATGATAGTAGTAAAGGGATCTTCGATATATTTTATTAATAATTTATTAGCCTCTGGCGATAATTGATACTCGAATTTATTACCAACAATTTTTTCAAATTTTACTAAAGGTTTTCTTAAAGTTCCTATTTGGCCTAGAAATTTCTGTTTTAATCGTGAATAATTATTTGTTAAATCAGAAATAAGTTTTAAATCTTCATTTTTTTCAATTTCTAAATATTTATTTTCAAGATCCTTCTTTTTATCTTCAAGTTCACGGATTTTCTGCTCAATTTCTTTTTGTTTTACTCTTAAATCAGTGATTTGTTTAAATACGTTTTGGATTTTTTGAATTTTGGAGATTATTTGATCAATTTCTTGAACTTCTTTATATTTGCCATCTAAAAATTTAATTAATTTTTTCCATTCATTTCCCAAATTTTGAAAATAGAAATTTATACCGTGAATTTCTTTTTTATAAAGCTGTGTGAGTTTAGGGATTAACTTTCGTCCCAAATGCAAAAAATTATTAATAATCTTTCCCAAATCATTCTTTAATTTTTCAAGAGATTCATAATCATATGGTTCAGAAGGGATTTCAATGTTTTCAAGCTCTTTAATATATTTTAACGATAAACGTTGGGCAGATTTAGCCGAAATATCTTCTTTATCGGTAGAGCTGGGCTCAATACGAGCAAGGTCATGACATACATCTTTAAAATCTCTAATTATATCTTCAAATTTATTTATTTTCTTAGCAGCTGTCTTTTTTAATGGTTCAACCTTTTTTCTTGTCGTATTATTGAACCACTCAAGTAGATCATTAATATGAATATCTATTGCCATCAGAATCCCTGAACCCATAGTTTATA
>CAZYEE010000438.1:0-2656 GCA_964646355.1 uncultured archaeon
CTAAAAAATATTTATAATAAATCTGTAGTAATCCTAATTTAATAGTTTTACAAATGATGTTTAGTCCTAATCAATAACGATTAAACTATTGGGTGAAATCTCAGAAATGCAAATGAAATATTTAGATTCTTTTAATGTAATATCCAGTTTTTCATTGAATGGTAAGACTATCTACTACTTTAATATTGAAAAGTTAGAAGATATCGGACTTGGTAAAATTAGAAAATTTCCATTTTCTATTAAAATATTACTTGAAGCAGTACTTAGACAAATAGATAACCGAACGATTACCACCGAAGATGTAGAACTTATATTAAAATGGACTCCTACCAGCGATCTAAAAAAGGAGATTCCGTTTATTCCTAATAGAATAATATTACAAGATTTTACGGGAGTTCCAGCGGTAGTGGATTTAGCTGCTATGAGGTCTGCTATTAAACGATTGGGTGGTAATCCATCAGATATCAACCCAATTATTCCTGCTGATTTAATAATTGATCATTCAATTCAGGTTAATTATTTTGGTACTTCCAATTCTTGTGAATTGAATGAAAAATTAGAATTTGAGAGAAATATTGAACGTTATAAATTATTGCGCTGGGCTCAGGAATCTTTTAGCAATTTTAGAGTTGTTCCGCCCGGTAATGGGATAATTCATCAAATTAATTTAGAATATTTAGCAACAGTAGTACAAGAGAAAAAAATAGGAAATAAAATATATGCATATCCTGATACAGTTCTCGGTACTGATTCACATACTACAATGATAAATGGTCTTGGTGTAGTAGGTTGGGGAGTAGGTGGAATAGAGGCAGAAGCAGTAATGTTAGGTCAACCATATTATATGCCAGTTCCTAAAGTTGTTGGAGTTAAATTATTTGGTGAAATTAATGAAAATATCACTGCAACCGATATTGTTCTAACTATTACTGAAAAATTAAGAAAACATGGAGTTGTAGGCAAATTTATAGAATTTTACGGCCCAAGTTTGGCAGATCTATCACTTCCTGATAGAGTCACTATATCTAATATGTGTCCTGAATACGGTGGAACTATTGGGTTCTTCCCAATAGATGAGAAAACCTTGGATTATCTATTATTAAGTGGTAGAGATTCGGATCATGTTCGATTAATTGAAAAGTATGCTAAATTATTAGGCATTTTTTTAGACGAAGATGGCGAAATTCCTGACTATTCCGAAAAATTAGAAATAGATTTATCATCAATTGAACCATGTTTGGCGGGCCCTAGAAGACCTCAAGATCGTGTTCCAATGAAAAAAATTCAGAAATCATTTCATTCATCATTAATTAGTTTATTCGGAAAAAAAGTTTCTAATAACTCTGAAATTCCAAAGACTGATGTTCTAGATATTGGTAATTCCAGTGATAACTTAAAACACGGCTCTGTGGTCATAGCTGCAATCACTTCTTGTACAAACACATCAAATCCATATGTATTAATTGGAGCGGGACTTCTTGCAAAAAATGCAGTTGAAAAAGGTCTAAGAACAAAACCTTATGTAAAAACAAGTATCGCGCCTGGATCTAAAGTAGTTACTGAATATCTTAAAAAATCAGGACTTCTCAAATATTTAGAGCAGCTTGGATTCTATATTGTAGGCTATGGATGCACCACATGCATTGGAAATAGTGGACCTTTACACGAAAAAATAGAGAAAGAAATAAAAGAAAATGATTTAATAGTAGCCGCAGTTATTTCAGGAAATAGAAATTTTGAGGGTCGTATTCATCCCTTAATAAAAGCAAACTATCTTGCCTCACCTATATTAGTTATAGCTTATGCATTGGCAGGTACTATCGATATTGATCTTACAACACAACCACTTGGTTTTGATAAAAACAACAATCCCGTATACTTAAATGAAATCTGGCCATCTAAAACGGAAATCCAGAGGATCGTTGATAACTTTTTAGATAATAATATGTTCAAATCGATATATTCTAACATTTTTAAAGGGAATAATTTGTGGAATGAGTTAAAAATTACTAGAAGCGAGATCTACAGCTGGGATGAGAATTCTACTTATATTAGAGAACCTCCATTCTTTATAGACTTTAATTTAGAAATCCCAAAATTAAAAGACATTAAAAATGCAAGGGTCATAGCAATGCTTGGGGATTCCATTACTACAGACCACATATCACCTGCTGGTTCAATACCACCAGATAGTCCAGCTGGACAATACTTGATTTCAAAAGGTGTTAGCGTTCAAGATTTCAATTCTTTCGGATCAAGAAGAGGAAATCATGAAGTAATGATGCGAGGAACTTTTGGAAATATCCGATTAAAAAATAGGTTGACACCAAACAAAGAAGGCGGATGGACCATATGTTTTCCCACAATGACTGAAATGACTATCTATGAAGCTGCAATGAAATATAAAGAAAAAAGTATTCCGCTTATTGTAATTGCTGGAAAAGAATATGGGACCGGGAGTTCAAGAGACTGGGCTGCAAAAGGTACTCAATTACTCGGTATAAAAGCTGTGATTGCAGAATCTTTTGAACGAATCCACCGAAGTAATCTGATCGGAATGGGTGTATTACCCCTTCAATTTAAGAATAACGAGAATGCGGACTCTCTCGGTCTTAAAGGTGAATTTATTTATGATATTATTGGAATAAATAATATT
>CAZYEE010000439.1:0-2630 GCA_964646355.1 uncultured archaeon
AGTTAAAGCGTTCAGGGTTGTATTTGCCTTTAAATGAAGAGAAATTATTGACCGATATCATAGAGAAACTTTTTCAAAAAATTACTCCAAAAAATATTATTTTAAATGGAGATATCTTACATTCTTTTTCTACTTTAAATTATGAAATAAAACAAGAATTTATGAGAATTATCGAATTGTTAAAAAAAAGATCTACACGAATTTATTTTATAAAAGGTTCGCATGACACTTTTATTGAAAAATTAGTGGAGCCCATCAATTTTAGATCTAAATCCTTCATAGATGAAGATATTCTAATAACCCATGGTAATTATTCTATTGATATTTCAAAAGAAATAAATACTATCATTATAGGACATGAACATCCATGTGTGGAAATCAATTTAGAAAAAATCCCATGCTTTTTATTTAAACATCATTTTGATAGAATATTAAACAAATTCATTAATTATATTATTTTACCTTCATTTAATCCCTTAATTGAGGGAGTCCTAATTAATGATCAAGAATTCATTTCACCTATGCTCAAAGATCTAAATCCGAATGATTTTCAACCTATAATTAATCTTGAGGACGAAACTCTTATTTTTCCAGATATTGAATCGTTAAAAAACATTCAGTGGGAATTATAGAAATAATTTCATTATAAAAAAATAAATTCATATAAAATTATAGATAAATTAGTTTAATCATCTTATTAAAAATCAAGATTATTAATTTTCAACAAAATTGGCGTTAGATATCAGTTTTTTATCCATTAAATTATTAGTTAATTAAATAAAAATAAAAAATAAAAAACAAAATTAAAAAAAGGATTTAATTATTTATTGACTATTTATTTTGATTTCAAGGTTTCTTTAAAGAATAATTTACCACATATCAATGAAATAACTGCAAAAATCGCTACTAGAATTGCTGAAAAATATATTGGTACGCTATAGAACAGTAATATTGACATTATTAATGGTTGAACTACTCCACCTAACTCATTGAAAAATCTAAATATGCCATAAGTTTTTCCTCTATTTTCCGGAATGCTTACATCGGTCCATGTACTTTCGATCGTTGATCTTACAAGTGATGATGAGCCCGACATTAGAAAAACGATGATAAAAATAATTCCTGGTGATATCATCAGAAAGGATGCTAGAATTGAAAATAATATGATTAAAACAAGGCCCATTAAAGCTGTAAATTTTCTACCTTTTCTATCATTGATTTCACCTGCAATTAAGAAAAATAGACCAAGACCCAGCGAAAATGGGAATGTACTAAATAATGCACTTTTATCTGGACTTACGAAATCAACAAGTAAGATAGGTAAAGTTGTTAGAATATAACCTGATTCTGCTCCTTCAACGGTAAACGCAAACATGAAAGTGGAGAAAAAATTCTCATGCTTTATTATTTTCTTATAAGAAAATTTACTGGATTCATTCGTTTTAATCGTACCACTATTTAATGTTTCTTTCAAAAAAATAATGACAATTAGAAATCCTATAATAAAAAATATAAAAATCAGTATTAAAAATGATGAATACGGCTGGTCCTTAAGTACTAAAGAGGATGCACCTCCAATTATTGCTCCAATTAAGTAGAGTCCATCAGTTAAAGATTCTGTTCTCCCTATTTTATTATATTTTTCGCCGATATCCCCTGCAATTATATTAAATGAAGTCATAAAAAATCCACGTCCAGCTCCAATTATTAAAGTGCCTAAAAATGCTAGAATTAATAGATTAAAAGATGAGATTAGTAATAATGAACTTCCAATTAATGAAATAATACCGCCCCAAATGACAGTAAATCGCCTTCCTTTTTTATCGGCATAATGACCACAGATAGGAGACGCGATGCCCTTCATCAGTACATGCAAACTCATGGTCAAAAATGTCATTCCGGTAGCTAAACCAATAAATCCTGATAAATTAAATAATTCTTCTAGATATCTAGATAAAATAGCGAGCCCTATTCCACCTGGAATTCCTAAAAATAAATTAATTAAAAATAAACTAAAAGATACTGTAAAATACGACTTTTTTTCGTTCATAATTTTTCCCTCATTTAAAGAAATAAGGAAAGGTAAGGTCGTAAATAATATATGAGATAAATAATGCTATATAGGATGATTAATATTGGTATAAATGGTTTATAATAATTTCGGTTCTTTTTCCTTTTTCTTTCGCTCTTCTTCTTCAATTTCTCTGATTTTTCTTAATTGTTCTTCTGAAACATTTTCTAATTTTAAAAATGTAGGTATATTTGTATCTTCTATTTTCTTTTTGGGTGTAATTGGTTCTCTTGCTGATTGTAATAAACCATCAAGATCAACTACATCTTTTTCCTCTTTTTTAGGTTCGGTAAATTGTTCTAGTAGTTGAAAGGTAGGAATATCTGGAGCGAAAATTCTTGCATCTCTCGGAACTTCCTTAGTAATTAAATCTTTTTTATCTTCTTTTTCCAATCCTAATAATAACTCTCCTTCTGATTTAACTTCTTTTTTCTCCATTTTAGTTTTTAAAATCACTTCCTCTTCTTTAAAATCTGGTTTAGATTCTTCATCGGAACTGAATAGTAGATCTTCACTAGTTAGCAATTTGGCGTCTAATTTTTTAGTTTCTTTCGGTTTA
>CAZYEE010000440.1:0-2628 GCA_964646355.1 uncultured archaeon
GGGATTTGCCAAAATAATCAATGGCATCTTCGTATTTTCCAGCATTAGCAAGGATGGAACCTATAATGTAATAATCGAGAGTTTTTTCAAGTGGAGAATGACTTTTTAAAAGATACGCAAATGTTATCACTGGAAACAATTTAGAATCTGGCGAAGCCGCTTCGATTATAGGTCTTTTTTCAAGATCGGAAGGATCTAATAAAAGAAGATTTTTCTTAGTAGTGAAATAATCCAATTCGCTTTGAAGAAATATTAAAATTTGGGTATAACCTTCATTCAAAGTAAAAGTAATTGAATCAGCTGCTTGTGAATATTCAATATTTACTGACGTAAGAAACTTGGCTTTAATTTTATTATCTAAAACTACATCCTCTTTATTCTTTATAAAAGGAACTCTTAGAGTCCATTTAAATGTTCTAGGCATGTAATAATTTACTCTAATAGCGCAACTACCCAGATCTTTACCTTGTATTACTTCAATTCGTCTTTTTCCTGAACTCATTTCTTGCTTTAATACTTTTACGGGCAAACCCTTATTGATTTCAAAGGGACTCTGTACATATAGCGGATCATTCTCATCTGGTAGTAGTTCATATGTAGTTGGAAGATAAACTTCCACCTTTCTGCTAATTGATTTAATTTCCTCATTAATTTGAAGTCTTTTTTTGAATAATTCATCCCTAATTTCAGTAATTTTTCCTATATTATCGTCGATGAACAATGATATGCCAAAATTTGGTTCTCCTAAAATCATTAATTATCACTAATCATAAATTTTTCAAGGAATTGTAATTAAGTATTTTCAATTTTAAATTAAAATATTTCATAAAAATTTATTAATATTAGCCTATACCAATAAAAAAAACCGTTGAGTATTTGATAAAGAAAATAGAGGATCTCGAAATGGAATTTTCATATACACCTGATACCCTACTAAATTGCGTTCAATTAGCTGCAATTTTAGAGGTAAGTGGCTATCCGAAACCTGGAAATGTGCATAGGACCAGAGATTTTCAAGACACGAGATATGAACATTTTCTTGTGGGTGGTATAGTAATTCGGAAAGCATTTCAAGCTTTGTGTAAAAATTCTCTGAAAATATATAATAATAAATTGGATTATTCTGAATTAAAACTTGGAAAATATATTCTAGAAGCGGTTAATGATTCTTTATCATGGCATCATGGTGGAAATACTAATTTAGGTGTGATTCTATTATTAGTGCCGATGGTAGCAGCTGCGTCAATGCTTCAAAATGAAGTTCCTATTCAAGAAAGTGAATTAAGAGACTTGATCGATATAATCATCAAAAAATCAACATATTTGGACACTATAAATCTCTATAAAGCAATAAGAACGGCTAAGGCAGGAGGCTTGGGAAAAGTTGATAAATTTGATATAAATAACGAGTCATCTTTTACCGAAATTAAAAGAAATAGAGTAAATCTATATAAGATTTTTGATTTATCAAAAGAAAGAGACACAATTTCAATGGAATGGGTCTCAAAGTTTAAAATCACATTTGAACTTGGCGTGCCCTATTTTATTAAAACATTTGACGAAACTAAGTGTATTAACACTTCCACTGTTAATACATTCTTAAAAATAGCGTCAGAAGTCCCCGATAGTCTAATTATAAGGACACATGGACTGGAGATGGCATTAGATTATAGCAAAAAAGCATCTGATATATTATCCAAAGGTGGTTTGAAATCACATGAATGTCTTAATGAGCTGATAAAATGGGAAAATAATTTATTAAAAACCGGAATAAAAATAAATCCTGGCACAACAGCTGATTTAACTGCTGCTGTTTTATTTATAGCACTATTATCAGGCATACGATTTTAATATTTAAACTAAATTAATTTCAATCTATAACCTTAAAAAAAAATAATCAGTCGAGAACCAGAATTATTTTAATCTAATTTGATTGATCAATTTATTTGATTTTTAAAAGAATGGACTATTATTTATAGAGAAATAATATCTAAAATTTACGATAATTAATTAGATAAAATCAGATTCGATATAAAATTTAAAAAAATAGATAAAAAGAAATAAAGAGAAAAAAATCATAAAAAATTGTTTCTGATTAAATTTTTAGTTCAATTTTCTTTTTTCTGGCTATTGCTACCACAATTGCTACAATTGCAAGTCCTGGAAATACCAGTATCCATTCAAATCCAGGAATTGCAACTCCAGTAGTGATGGTACCGAACATTGAGAATTCAGGGTCGTGCACAATTTTAGAACCATTGAAATCTGGATAAGTAACTATGTAGGCGCCTATTGAACGGGAAAAGTTGGTATTAATATTCCATTCAGCCTCTACTGAGCCCATTTGTTGATCTAGTAATTCACCTGTCTCTAAGTATTTATAGGAATAGGTAGCATATGGAATAACTGCAGCATTAGCTTTATATTTTGGTTCACTATCGTTAATTGAATAATTTTCACCACAGAGGTCAAGTCCAGTGACTCTTGAATTTCCAATAAAGAACTCAAGTGTTTCAGTTTTGCTAGAAGTTTTCTGGATTTGATATGAACTAACAGTTTGACCTCCAGATTTCATGGTAGCATTATTTTCTGGAGTATTTCTACTGAATGAACTTTTAGATTGCATTT
>CAZYEE010000441.1:0-2625 GCA_964646355.1 uncultured archaeon
CCTATATAAATAAACCCTACAGTACCTTTTGAAAGACAAGTATCCAAATAATTTTCGACTATCGCATTATTAAAATTGTTAAAACCTATAGATGGGCCATAAATGTTTGGAACTGTGGAGCCAGTATATAGATGTCCTACAACTGTATCCCATATATCATGATAAGACTTGGTAATTCCTCCAAGAATTCCCATTACAGCTATTATGAATATGGCTGCTGCGATTGTTGCTTCTATAAGAGATTTTGCAACTGCTAAAGCCATTCCATATAATGGGATTCCTCCATATATTTTCATGTTCCCTATAAGAGCGAAGATAAAGGTAATGGCAAATGCTGTTGCTCCAGTTATGACTAATGCTAGATTATAAGTATCTTCGAAATCACGGTCAGTGCCTGGATGTGACATTCCTATTATTATCCAAGATGTTAAGATTGAGGCAGGGCTACATATCCAGCTTCTATAGATCATTAGAGTTGATGTTATTATTTGAAGGTTAATCTTTATAAATCCTGGTAATCTATAAAATAAATGAGCAATTCCGTTGTTATCAGTTATTAAACTAGCAGAAATAAGTATATTTCCTGATTGGTCTGTGATAACTATCAAAACCTCCTCATTTAGTCCTGGAGCCCCTGTTTCAATTACATGTAAATGTACCTGTATTTTAACACCCGTAGCATTTGGATAATAGGAGATGTCCAGACCCATCAATGGAGGTTCTATTGTAAATGTATCTGTAGAATTAGCAGCTTCATAATATAAATTACCAGTAAATTCTCCCAATATATTATAAGTACCTGATTCTAAATCTACTTCTTCCCAGAGGTAAGTTGCAACACCTTGGGCATTCGTTATAGCCGATCCAACAAATAAAAAATTCCTATCTGATGTTTCGATGTAAAAATGTATCCACTCTCCTTCAATTGGTATACTTGATAGTTTGTCAGTAAGTGTGGCTGTTATTTCTGTATCTTCATATTGAATTACAGATGCATCTTCTATGAATAGCTGGACTGGTCTTTTTAAAATCTGATATACATAGGTTATATTTCTGGGTTTGTAAAGTTCATCACCGGCAAAAAGTAATCGGATATAATAAAGCCCTGGATCTAAGTTTTCAGGCATAAATACAGAATAAAATCCTTTTTCATCGGTTTGGATGGTATTAATCAGATAAAAGGTTTCTCCATCCATTGAAAATTCGATCGATACAGATTTTCCTGGTAAAGGATTACCTGGTCTGATCTCGATTTGATCATTCTGTAATAGATTAGGATCTATAATTGATATATATTCGATCCCCGCTTCTTCTATATAGTCATTATCAGTCAGAACTCCTTCAATCTTAAGAGATTCTCCATAAATTCCTTGACTTGTTATATTTTCAAAATATACCCATTCCCGCTCTACCTTAAGTATACCTTCAAGAGAGACCGGCTTATACAGAGTATCTCCTTTAAATTGAACTTTAATAGGATAATTTCCAGGTAAAACGGGAGAGCCAGCTATATTATTGAAAACAATAAAGGATGTACCATTTTCATTAGTGTCATTTTCTCCTAATTTGATCCAATTATCTTCATAGAAAATGTAATATTCAATTGTTCGATTTATAATAGGAATATTTTTATGATCCACTAATATTGCTCTTAATGTAATTGGATCTGAGTAATACCCTACAGCTGAAATATTCTCCTGAATAAACGAGGCTCGTCTCGTCACAGTTAATGCATTATAAAATATTTTTTCACCAATTCCGTATTCTTTCCCTCCTTTATATGTAATTTTAATATCATAAGACCCAGGCATTGGTGGGGGTGTATATAGAACTCGTGCAAAACCACTATTATCTGTTTTTAAAGTATAATTAGCTAAATATAATACTTTATTAAGGAGTCTATTTATATCACCACTCGGCATTTCAAGGATATTTGCGAATTGTTGGAAAAAGGATATTCCTTCTGTTTCTAAAAGCTTTTGAACCCCTGACTCATTTATGATAGGAATAGGGTAAAATCCAAGTTCCGGAAAATATATGCTAATGTTTATTTGACGGTTTGGAACTGGTTTACCTCCATGTCCATTTTTATTGGGTGTTATTATTCTGGCAGTTATATTTATTGGGTCACCCCATGGAGTAGTTATTGGTTTTAGTTCTATTTGTAAAGATTCTTCTAGAACATTGATTTGCTTATAATCAAGAGTAGAAGAATACCATAAATTACCTTCAAATACTGCTTTCAGCTGATATTGGCCTTTTGGTAAATCTATAAAAGCAGTTATGTTTGCATGTCCAATTTCATCAGTTGTTGCTTCATCTAAAAATTGCCATTCATTGTTTAAATATATATAAAACTTTATTGTCACACCCACAATTGGTGTTCCAGCGTTTGTCTGTAGTCTAGCCTCAAGAATTGTAGAATGTTGACGGATTATTCTTGTTGGTCGTGCAGTTAAAAGTAAATGTGATTTTACAGTAATATTATTAGAATAAATTGGAGTTATACTAGAAAACAAAATTATTATCATCAATAGTGAAGTTAAAGAAGCTTTTTTTAAATTTTTAAATTTAAAAGTCACTTTTTTTTTTCACCTATTAATATTTTCCCAAACCCTTTAATTA
>CAZYEE010000442.1:0-2603 GCA_964646355.1 uncultured archaeon
TCGATATTTTTAATTTGTGAAAGTTTTAATCCTAAATTTCGTAGTGAATGACCAAAAGGTGTATTACCAAACCCATATTGTATTGCTTTTAAAGCGAATTCGGTAGCTTGATGTGCTTTAAAACAAGCCCAATTGAACTGATTAGTGTTTAAATCTTTTTCAGCGCCATTAAGAGTATTTTTTGCTTGTTTAATCCATCTATTATATTCAGTATCATCAAATGCCATTATTTATATAAAAAATCCAATATTTATTAATATATTGTTTTAAGAAATGAATTCTCAATTGATAAGGATCAATATATTTTAGATATAAGTTTTCTTTTGGTAATCGTTTTGATAAGGTCTATAAATAAAAATTAAAAATAATTTTATAATAAATTTAATAATTTGATATTTAATTGAGAAAAGGTGGTGTATTTTTATGAAAAATTTGAAATTTAAAAGTTTAATGTTAATAATTTTATTTACCACAATTATCGGGATTTATTCATATATGATAGCAGTCCAAAATGTTTCAGTAAATTCATCAAAAACGGAAATCACAATATCTGCCATCAATCCGATCAATATAACAAGTAATTCTGATTTTTCATCGTATGCGTCTGCCGGAGATGGGAGTAAAGGTAATCCATATATTATTGAGAATTTGGTAATTGAGGGTCCTGGACAGACAGATAAGACATTTTGCATTAATATTAACAATACAGATGCGTATTTCATAATAAGAAATTGTACAATGTCAAAAAGCTATTTTGGAATATGGTTTAATAATGTATCAAATGGAGCTATAACGAATAATATATTCGGAACTCAAATTTCAATAGCTGTGCAAATGGTTAACTGCTCAGATATAAATATAACAAACAATTTCATGACGGAAAAAAAGGCATATGGAATTGAGCTAATTAATTCGTCATACAATTTAATATATAACAATACAATAAACGGGACTGATTATGATGCAATAAGATTATGGAATAACAGCGATTTAAACAACATAAGGGGTAATTTAATTAATTATACAGCGTATGGCCCGCTTAATGGGTATGGAATACTAATACATTCATCATTAGACAATAATATAACAGATAATGAAATATTGAACACAAAAGGTATCGGTATTAGTTTACAACATTGTAATTATACAAACCTTATAAATAATACAATAATAAATGCGAAGAAGGACTTATATACATATGCAATACAGCTAATTAATACTTCGTATGTAATCCTGAGGAACTGTACTATTATAAATAATTCCAATGGAATTGAAATTGGAGATAAATCTAATCATGTTTCGATAGAATATTGTGATATAATCAGAAATTATTTTGGCATATACATTGGGCACTCAAATTCTACAACGATTGTATATAATTTGATCTACAAAAACGATTATAAAGGAATTCATTTAGAGTGGGTAAATAATTCGGATATTAAGCATAACAACATATCAAATAATGGAAATGACGGAATATATATGCAGAGATGTCGTTATAATTTCATAGAGAAGAATAATATATCACATAATTCAGGATATGGCTTAGTGCTTACAAATCTTGCACAGAATAATACAGTTACTTATAACTGGTTTTTGTATAATAAGTATCCAACAATTTATCCGACAAATGCAAATGAATCAAATACCATAGAAAACAATGTTATAGTGCATATAATACCCCCAACTACGACTACAACAACAGAACCAATTCCAGGGTTTTCAATGATTATTGCATTATTAAGTTTGATGACTATATTAATCGGTATAATTACCAAAAAATGGGTGAAAAATAAACTATTTTAATATATTTTTTCTTTTATAATCCTATTTTTATTTTTAGCACCTAAGGGCGTTCAAAAGTAATATTCATCTTGTATAATGAGATTATAATGTATTCGTTCGAATTTCCTTGATAAATCTATACTTGTTCTCCTGGAAGGGGCTGTGCTCTTATTAATATCTTTTTATCATTCTCATTTCTTATAATTTTTATTTTATAACGTTGAACCAGATAATTTTGAAGATCTTGATGATAAAATTCTAAAAGCTCGGATATTAGAGGAGTATGAAATCGCATCATTGCATCTATTAATGGAACAAAAACTCCTTCAAAAGTTTTCTTATCAATATAACCAACTTGATTTTTAAAAAACATTATTTGTTCACAAAATCCTAATCGCATATTAACATATGCCAAATATTGTCTCAGCTTTTTAGGATCTGTAGATAAAAGTACCTCATAATCTTGAGTAAAAGCGGGATTTTCAAATTCAGGGTATTGTAAAGATTGAGTAAATAGTTGATTGGACATATCAATTAGTTGTGTGTATCCCAGAAATTTATTGTCCTTTTTCATTCGATATATTGAATATAGAAAAATTACTATGGAGAATAAAAAAGAACCGATTTCGATATAATCAATTAACGGATATGTTTCCATAAAATGGAGTTTTTAAAATAAAAATAAATATTTTTTTCATCATATAAGGTTGTTGCATAAATAAATCCTAATTTTATGGGAGGTTCCTTTCCGAATGAATTTTGTTTAGAATTACTCTATTTCTTTAAAAATTGGTAAGATAATCCTAAAAGTAGCACCT
>CAZYEE010000443.1:0-2602 GCA_964646355.1 uncultured archaeon
TTTTGCAAATAATATTTTATCTCACAATTCAGGTAAATCTTTAATTGGTTTAAATGTACCTATTTTCCCACATTTAAAGCATTCGGGTGATTTCTTTTTATAGTACCATTTTTCCAGATGCTTACCACATACAACAGTTCCACAATTACTGCATTGCCAAATATCATCAACATCTGGGTCCAGAATCTCGTGCATAATTTCACATTTATAAACCTTTTTCTTTTTTGACAATAAATTAATTTTTTCCGTTAATTCCTCTTTTATTTCATTCCATCTTCGGGTTAAAATTACAATATATTGGGATTCTAAATGATATGGAAAGTTATTAAATAGTTTTTCAATATCCTCATCAATTTTCTCAATTTTACGGATCATTTTCTGTGAGAATTTAGAAATTTTTCCTGATATTAAGTCCTTATTATCCGGTTCCTGATTTTCGAGCATAGTTAATTCCTTATTGATTTTTTCTATCTTGTTTAACATAGTAGAATAATAATCAAATGTGATCCATTGAATTATTTGGACTAATCTATAAGCTGGAATGATAAATAACTGAACTTGTTGTCTAATATCTAACAATTTTTGTTTACTATCTTCTAATAATTCTTCGAATTCTTCTTTTAAATCAGCAATTGGGAACTCTTTATTAAGTTTAATAGCTTCAATAGTATTCTTTTTATCATTTTCCAAATCTTTAATAAAATTATTAAATTTATTCTCTATAAATTCTTTCAATTCTTTCATATCTACGCTTATTGAGCTTAAAAATCTTAATATATCTTCAAAGATTGATCTTTCAAATTCTCTGACCTTTTTTCTGATTTGTTGAATATTCCAGGAGATATGGTTTCTTGCAAAATCGGTTGCAATACTTAATTCATTTTTGAATTTGGATAAATCAGAGAAATATTTATCTTTTAATAATTTGTAATATCTTAGTTTTGAGTTTATTTTTTCTTTATATCCTAAATTTGATGGTAATGGAATTTGTATCATCCATAGATTAGCATTCTCCATCCATTTATCTGTTTTCAGAAATAAATTCTCTAATTCTATTAAATATTTGTTGATTTTTTCAATCTTTTTATTTTCTAATAAATTGTCAAATGATTGAGAAAACTCTGAAAATTTTTCGTTCCAAATTTTAATAACTTCACTTAATTGATCGTGAAATTCTTCGATCTTAAATTCAATTTTTTTTACCTTCAAGGAGTCATATGAGAAATTTTTTAATTTTTCGATTAAAATACCTCTAAAATTTTCTAATTCTTTGTATATATAATTAATTTTTGTTCTAATACTCTTGATCCTCTTAGAATATTCCACTAGAAATTTCAATTGTTCATATTTCTTTGTTAACTCATCGATTTTATTATTAAATTCTTTTTCAATTGTAGTAATTTTTTTGTCTAATTGATTAAGCCCTATAAAGTCGGTATAGAATTCTATTCGATTATTAAATTCTTCATTTGATAATTTAGAAAAATCTACAGATTCAAATAGAATTAATTCATCAAGGTTTTTGGTAAGTGTGGATATCATTCTAGAAATAATTTTTAATTCATTTTCATAAAATGAAAACATTTTATCAATATCTTGGATTTCTTTATAGTATTGATTACGTAGATTTTTTAAAACCCAATATTTTTCAAGATTTATATAACAAACTATTCCTACAAAGAAAAATATTAGTATATATTCTAGCGGAAATGTTTTTACTGGATCTATCCAATCATTTAATCCATCCATATCCGTATCTTTCATATTTGGATTGGATCCGTAAATAAGGACTTCATATCCATCAATAATACCATCTCCGTCCGTATCTTTTAAATTTGGATTTGTTTGATAAATCCATACCTCAGCGCCATCATTTAACAAATCATTATCGGAATCAGGATCTCTTGGATCTGTCGCATGTTCAAATTCATATACATTTAATAAAAGGTCATTATCAAGATCAGTAATATTATCAGTATTATCTAATGGATCCAGCAAATACTTTATTTCCCACCCATCTGGCATATTATCATCGTCAGTATCATTTAGGAATACTGAAGTTAGGTAAAAAAACATCTCATTAATATTAGTTAGCCCATCCCTATCAATATCCTCAATACCATTAATGAAACATTTACTTAGATTGATTTTGGCCGAAATCATTATAGTGAGATTCAGATCAATAGATCCATTTTTTCCTACAGAACTAGGACTTAACCCTCCAGAACCCCATCTTATATCGAAAACTGAATCTTTGAAAGAATTTGATGCATTCAATTTCAATTTAAATTCACAATTACCTCCATTACCCCCACTATAATTATTTTTTAATAAAATATTGCCTCCATTTCCTGGAATTAGGTTAGCGATTGTATCTGTCATATTAAAAATCCCAAAAGAAACTAAATAAAAGGTCGATATTCCCCCATTTCCTCCATTTCCTTTAATATTTAAACTATCACCACCTTTTCCTCCATAGTTATTAATTTGAGTATTTTCAAATAATATAAATGAGGATTTGTTATCTTGAGAATTTGAATTAAATTGAATGATGGAATCACCACCCTTTCCTCCATTAACTTTATCATTTGTAGTATTAACA
>CAZYEE010000444.1:0-2569 GCA_964646355.1 uncultured archaeon
CTACTTCTTAATATTGCTATTATTATCATTATGAAATAAATTATGTGTTTCGTGGTTAAAATTACGCCGTAAGTTGTTGAGATATTAAAAAGACCGGCTACCATCCCAGATTGATTTGCCATTAACATACCTGTAATGAATAGAGCAATAAAACCGATATATACAATAAGACTTAACCTATTTTTTATTGTCTTTAATAATTTCTTCGACTCTTTGGACTTTCCGAATACTTTTATTATACTGGGAATTACTGCAAATAATAATGCAAACATACCACCTATCCATATGGCAGTGAAAAGATCATGAATTGTCCTAACTATTGCATAAACTAATTCTTGACTCATTTTTATTAACCTATTTTAAACAATTATTACATATCAAAGCTATGTGTATATTTGTTATATATTATTATAAAAATATTTGTGAAAATTATTCATTTATTAAAAACTCAGTAGATAGAATATTTATAGACTTTCTTATAAATTATTAGGTAAATACTAATACTATGGGTAAAAATTAGAGTATAATTTAAAAAGTTTTTAGAAACTAAAAATATCTAAATAAAATAAAGTAAATACATATACAATTTTTAAAAATAAGGTTTATTAAATGGTAATATTAAAAAATAGCATTGAATAATAATCTTAAATGGGAATATTAAGTGATCTTAAATGGAAGTATTGAAATAAAACAATTGAAATACAATTATAAATATTTAAATAATATTTTTTAAAAAATTATAATTTCCCTAAAAATCTTTCAGCGTTTTTTCCAAGTAATTTATTTATTTCCGATTTTTTGAACTTTTTATAACCTAAATTTTCCAGAATGTTGGTTAATTTATCATTTCCAAGATCTTGAATTTTTTTTACCCAATCTTTTAGCGACATAATATTTGAAGTCATTGGCCAATCGCTTCCGAACATTATTCTATCTCTTATTCCCTCGAAATTCATGAAATATCTCATATTTTTATAGAAATCGATTGGGGAGTTCATTAACATAATCTGTCCATAGGCACAAAAATCGCAATACACATTCGCTTTAGCAAACATAAAAAACAATAACTCATCAACTGAACCATAATTTAGATGAGCAAGTGCCAGCCTTAAATCAGGATAATCATTTGTCAAATCGTCAAATTGTGAAACCGATGCTAAATGTCCTTTTAAGCCAAATATATAGCCTAAATGTGATATGACAGGAATATCAAATTCTATTGCTTTTTCAATTAATCGTCGAGTTGAAAGATCATTTATAGAATAACCTGTTGTAGGATGTAGCTTCAATCCTTTTAGCTCCCATTTTGAAATAGCTTTTTCAAATAAATCTATAGCATTTTTTCTTCGAGGATCTATTGTAAAAAAACCAATTAATCGATCAGAATATTCTGATGCTGCATTTGCTATATATTTATTATATTCTTCAATTGATTTTTTCGGCTCTCCCAATAATAAACCCCAATCTACACCAAAAACCACAGTTTTATCAATTCCTGCCTCATCCATCTCATTTATTAACCGTTCAGGAGTACCATCAAAACTTCGTTTCATTATATCTGATTTAAACACATCTTCTTTCGTAATACCGGGCAATATTTTTGAAATATGTTCTGCAAATAAATCAATATACTTATATGGGAACATTTCAGGAATTCCCAAATGGCAATGGATATCTATTATCATCTTTATTCACTCTAATTATTAAATTTGGTTATATTACAAATATTTTTTTATCCATACCTTTTATTTTTTAAATAAATTAAACATAATTTGATTCTTTATTTAATCAATTTATTATTTCTTTATTAAATTTTATCATAAAATTTGTCATTTATTCTAAATTTAAGATATCAATAATTCTAATAAAAATTAATAAAGTCTAATTGTTTTATTCTTTTTAGATAAATATTTGGTGAGATGTATCAGAAATGTCTGAAGATGAAAATGAAACTATTGCATATTTGATGATGAATGTCGACACGGGTAAAGAATACGAAGTAATTAATCGTATTCGAGAAATGGAACCTGCAGTTGTAGAAAGCTATATTGTATATGGTGCATGGGATATAATACTAAAAATACAAACAAATTCTATGGCTCAATTAAACTCGCTTGTTTTGAAAATAAGGCGTTCCGAACATGTTAAACGATCAATGACATTAATTGCATTAACGGGGGATCTAGAGTCATTTAAACTAGACTTAGAAGAAGGTTCTTACGGAGATGGAACATAAAAAAAAGTTGACTAAAAATAGAAAAAAAGTGATTATTTATTATTTTTTTTAAAATCCTCTAACAGCTAATTGAATATCATCTTTCGTGATTTTCTTTCTATTAGCATGTTTTGCGAGGGTAAGGGATCTTTTTGTGATATCTATTGTATGTTCTGATAAATATTCAATAAGAAAATCTACTGCATCCCTTGCTACTATTTTTGCGCCTATTGAAGCCATAAGTGCCCTAATTGGGCTCCAAGCAAAATATCTTTTTTTAGCTATTTTTTTAACCTCCTATAATTAAAATTTTAATTTTTAATTTTTTTTTGATAGGTTAAAGATTAGTTTTTA
>CAZYEE010000445.1:0-2565 GCA_964646355.1 uncultured archaeon
TTATTGATGATTTAAATGAATTTTTTTGGAATGATAAAAACAGCAGCTATTACAAAATAATGGAAAAAATTGTTGTAAGAGGCGGAAAACAAAAGGAGTTAGCAATAGAAGATATTTCAAATAGAACTGGTATGCCAATCAGATCAATGATAGCTATCGGAGACTCTATAACTGATATTAATATGCTTGGAAGACTTAATCGAGAAAATGGTATTGCTATCTCATTTAATGGAAATAATTATTCAATATCCGCCGCAAATATCGCAATTACTACACCTAATGTATTCGGAGTTTTACCTATTTTTTATAATAAAGATCGTGTCTGGGATTTCGTTGCAGAATGGAATGAAAATTATAATGATTTTAAGAATTCTATTGAAAAAATACCTGATGATTTGCTACCTGATTTTATCATAGAATATTTTAAACAACATAAATTTGTCCCAAGAATTGATGATTTAAGAAACTTAACTGAAGAACAAAAGTTAGAAATAATTAAATTCCAAAAATCTATGCGTAAAAAAGTAAGAGGTTGGGTTGGTGAATTAGGATGAAACTGGATATAATTTGTGAAGGTGCTGCACTAGTTGATATTGTTGCATTAGTTGAGCGATTCCCAAAAATTGATGATGAAGTATACGTCCCCAAATTACAATATATGTGTGGTGGATCTGCAGCAAATACAGCTGTTGCTTGTGTTAAATTGAATTTAAAAACAGGTTTTATCGGTAAAATCGGGACAGATCCCTTTGGAGAATTATTAATAGATGATTTTAAGAGGAATTCAATAAATATAGACAATTTAATAATTTCTAAAACTCTTCCAACGGGTAATTGTTATGTTGCTGTTGATAAAACAGGAAATAGAGTCTTATATGCATTTAGTGGAGCTGCAAATGAGCTCAGTCCAGAGGAAATCAATCCAGAATATATCAAAAACTCTAAATTAATTCATCTAGCTAGCTTGAAAAATTTAGATCCTCTTATTAAATCAGCTGAAATTGCAAAAAATAATAATGTATTAGTTTCGTTAAATCCGGGCGCTTTAATTGCGGATCAACCATATGAAAAAATTAAACCATTATTATTAAATATAGATATATTTATAGGCTCTGAAAAAGAGTTAGAAAAGATTTTTGATAAAGAATATGGAAAAGCTATTAATGAACTTGGTAAATTTGTGAATATTGCTGCAATTACCAGAGGGCATAAAGGATCGGTAGTTAAGAATTTTCAAACTGATGAATCATTTGAAATACCGCCTTTTAAAGTAGATGTCAAAGATACAACAGGGGCAGGAGATGCATTTTCAGCGGGATTTCTCGCAGGAATTTTACATGAAAAAGATTTATATACTTGTGGTAAAATGGGAAATGCAACAGCTGCTTTATGTATTCAAAAAGTAGGTGCAAGATCTGGATTACCTAATTATAATGATTTAATGAATTTTATTGAAAAAGAGAAAAAGGACTAAAAATTGCGCCATCTAAATCTGTGTATCACAAACAAATGCAATCAAGATTGTATCCATTGTTATGTGAATCCAAATCAAGGTGATATTGAAGATATTAATAAAGATGTATTAGTTAATTTTATCGAAAATTGTGTTGCTACTGGACTCAAATTGGTCCATATATTTGGTGGAGAACCATTTTTAAGAAATGATTTAATCGATTTATGTAATTCTTTTATAAATCTTGGTCTGCGTATTAGCATTGCTACAAATGGTCATTTTTTAAATGAAGATATTATTAAATGGTTAAAAAGTAATAATATTTTTCTCACAATTACATTACATGGACCAAAAGATATTCATGATAGAATTTCTAAAAATCCAGGTTCTTATGATCGAACTGTGGCTAATATAAAACTTGCTCTAAAAAATAATTTACATTTTGCATTAACTACTTGTATTAACAAGATTAATGCACATTCATATTACCAATTGGTAAGAGAAATGGCAAATATTGGAGTAAAAAATTTTATAATTTTATATTTCTCTCCAATTGGACGTGGAATTGAATTAATAAACGAAATAATGACAAATGAAGAGTGGGAAAATTTCATTTTTGAATTTCAAAAATTAAAAATGAATCTACCTCTCGATATAGAAATTTCATTTGAACAAAGCATTTTTCATAAAAAATACATCAGTTATTTTACATTACGACAAGGTTGGAGTCATGTATGTTCATGTAATATTACAACAAAAGAGATGATAGTAATTGATTCAAATGGCGATGTGTATCCTTGTATTTTATTATTAAGAGATAGAAGATTTTTACTAGGTAATATTAAAAGTCTAGATCTCAAAAATTTAATGGCGAATTTCGATGATAAATTAAATAATATTTTAATAATACCTGATACATGCCTTGAATGCTCGATTTTTGATTTATGTAAAAGTGGTTGCATTGCCTATAAAGGTAAAGATAATTTAGATTTTAGATGTAATCCTAAATTGAAAAATTATGCGTTATTTTGTCCATTATTTACTAGAGAACTTTATTGAAAGTCCTAATATCCTTTTGCTCGTTGATTTTTACTTTAAATATTATTTCTAAT
>CAZYEE010000446.1:0-2561 GCA_964646355.1 uncultured archaeon
CGGGTAAATATTCCAAAATTTCAATGAATGATCTATTGGAAAGTATTGAAGCCACCAAACCTGATTTAAGTCTTGATGATATTGAAGAATTTAAGGATACTATTGAAAAATTTGAGCGACGGGGCAGGTTTCCACCTGAAATAATTAAAGAGCCAGTAAGCTGGGAAGATATAGGCGGACTAAAAGATGTTAAAAAATTCTTAAGAGAACACGTGGTTCAACCATTTATTCATCATACTGAGGCATCTAAATTTGGCATCTCCCCTAAAAAAGGAATTATAATATATGGGCTCCCTGGAACCGGAAAAACAAGTCTGGTAAAAGCTATTACAACAGAGTCTAATGCAAATCTATTCAAATTTTCGGCTCTAGAATTCACGAAAATATTTTTATACCGAGATAATGCTCCCAAGAATTTTAGAGATTTGATACGAGATGCGGAACGTCTAGCACCTTCTATAATACACCTTGAAAATGTTGAAGCTATTGATTCTCTTGAAGCTGCTCTTTTCATACAATCAGAAATCGAAAAAATTAGAAAAGAGATACCTATTCTCTTGATATGTGAAACAATTAATTTTGAAGGTATTCCGGAAATATTGCAAGCAAGCAACCAAATACAATATGTAATTGTAGTGTATCCACCATCCTATGAAGAACGATTGGAAATTCTTAAATTAAAAACAAAAAATATGAATCTAAAAGAAAATTTCAGCTTTAAATTAATTGCAGAAAAAACCAACCTTTATACAGGCTCTGATCTTAATAAATTGGTAGAAGAAGCCGCACATATTGCTTTCACTAGAAAATTTTCAAATAATTGTTCTGATTCCGATAATAAGATAAATGAAAA
This sequence comes from uncultured archaeon, assembly GCA_964646355.1. GTDB lineage: Archaea > Asgardarchaeota > Lokiarchaeia > Helarchaeales > HEL-GB-B > HEL-GB-B. The sequence goes on from CAZYEE010000446.1 coordinate 854, forward strand.
TGATTTTATTCAAGCAATGAAAATTGTAGAGCCCTCCTTAACCCAAGAAATTGTCGAAGAATTTAAAAAATCCGTCCAAAAAATTAAGAAATCAAAACCCAAAATTGGATATTATGGATAAAATAATTGTAATAAAATCTTTTAGAATGTCCATCGATATCATAATTCCTTATATTATCTTTATATTACCTTTTTAAAAAAGTAAGATTTAAAATTATTTTATTAATTAAAGAATTTTGAATATTATTATTTGTGAGCTAATTATGGATAACGAACATACAAACGACCATACTGATGATGTATTTAAGGACGATTTGCAGAACTTTTTAGAGGATGTTCGGAATATTATTTTAGATGGGATTAAAGAAAACAATAGGCTAAACGAAATTAAGAAATTATATGACCTTGCTGCTAAGGTTTCAGAAGAGTTAGGAGATTTTAGGTCCAAAGAATTATATGAAAGACAACTACAACTATTTAATGAGAATAAATTTGAATATATAATAGAAAACATCAATTTAACTATAAAAAGCATCGTCCAAACAATTCATTATGATATTTTTGACCATATTAAGAGGACTTTAAATGTTGTCGAGACTCTGGTCGAGACAGCAAAAGAATTTAAAATCGCTGAAAAAACATATAAACGCTCTTATGCACAATTGAACTTTTTATTAATTCAATACATACGAAAAATGCGAGCCCTTACCCAAGAATTATCAAAAATAATACCTAAAAATTTGATTCAAGCATCTTTAAATGAATGGGATGAAAAGCAAAAAGTATTAAAAATGCATATCGAAAAAATGAAAAGAAAATCGGAATTAAAACTACAAAAATATAAAATATAACTAGTTGAAATGATTTTTATTATTTTATACCAATTTTTGTGATTATTAATTGAAAGATACTAAATTTAAAAATCTGAATTAATAATATTTTACTGATATCTGTTTAATCTTATTTTTCACATTTATATTCTTTTTAATTTCAATATTTCCATAGGAACTTGAAAAATTATCGATTATAGTCTAGTTATTTTTAATTAATACCTAAACCAATTAGTAATTATCTTAAATCATTCTTAAAAAATCAGTTAATATTCTTAAAAAATCAGTTAATATAAATAACCAAAAGTAATTATAAATAATATTTGTAATTAAAAGATTAAGAGGTAGGTAATGATTCAAGTTTGTGCATGGGATTTAGAAGGCCCATTATCTATGACTGATTTTGCAGCAGAACTATTCAAATATCTTGAGAAAAAACAAGTATTTAATAAAAAATTTAATTTAGGTGAACTCTTTTATCTAATTAGTAATTATGATGATTATCTTATAGATTATCCAGAAAATCAGAAAAAATTAGGCATTGGGCGATACGATCCAGGGGATACATTAAGATTGCTTGCTCCATTTTATGTAAAGTTTTTTTCCAACACCGAATTATTTGAAATTGCAAAAAATAAATTGGGAATTATTCCTGGGGCTATAGATACAATTTCAAATCTGAAAAAAAGCTGGGATATTTACATAATTTCTACTAGTTATTCTCAATTCGCACATCAAGTCGCTGAGAAGTTGGGAATATCCAAAGATCATGTATATTGCACTAAACTCGATATTGATGAATTATCAAGTTTTGCTGAAAATCTGAGTCATAAAATTGAAACGCTTGTGAACGAAATATTTCCCAAATATTTAAAGAA
>CAZYEE010000447.1:0-2560 GCA_964646355.1 uncultured archaeon
GAAGTTTGAGTAATTTGTCTTTATCCTCTTTCTTTATTTTTATAGAAACACTCATTAATAATTAGTAGAAAATACTACTTAATATACTTTTCTACTATATTAATTTAAATTTATTAAAACTATGATTATATATAAAAATTTATTCTAATTTATGCTTGACTTTTTATTAAAAATTTATTTATCTGTAATTTGTAGAACATCTTTTAAATTTTATCACATAATTTTTCTATTAATCACATCATTTATAACCTCATAATTCATTCATAGGATATATCTGCAATATTAGTTTTGAGGTCTTATATTAACAAAATTAGCTTAGTCATTTTTTATTTAAAAATAATGAATTTTGGAGGTAAAGACCACTTTTGCGAAATGTGATTTTTTTAATATTCAATAAGCCCCTTTATTTTTTTAGCCAGAACTTCAATCGCAATATTTATTATTTTTTCACCTTTTTCTTTTGTAGCTTTTAGTGGATCGCCCATTACCCCACTGTTCATCCAAGGTCTCCCTGTAATTAATAACTCAAATTCGGGAAATTTTGGTTCTTCCCGCATCATTTTATCTTTTTTTACCAAATTTTCCGCAAGATATAACATTAACGATGTTTCTAATTCTCCAGAATGGATGGGTACTGTCTTGAGTAATTTAAATATTCTATTATCTGATATATCATGACTGGATATTACATAAATATGTAAATCTTCCTTATTCATTCTCTTTTTAACTGTATAAGCTGCTTCATTTAACGCCATTAGATGATTGCTTGAGCCATGAAACGAAAATAGAATAATCTTTTTGAATCCATCTTCGATATATACCGATAAAATATCTTCAATTAAATGTTTAAACGTCTCAAATTGTAGCATTACGGAACCAGGAAAGCCTCTAGTCTTCCTCGATATCCCAAAAGGTATTAAAGGCGCGACCAATAAATCAAGTTCTTCACCAATCTTTTTTGCTATATATGATCCAATTAAATTATCCGTATTGACTGGTAGATGAAATCCATGTTCTTCGTAAACTCCCGTGGGTACTATTATTATTGGTTTTTTCTGAATATATTCCTCTATCTCTTTCCACGTCATCTCTTCAAAAAGAACCATCTTTAAACACCTAAATTAAATTAGCTTTTTTCAATTCTATGATATATGATAAAATATACCTATTATTCTCTAATTAATTAATTAAAATTTCAAGAAATTTAGATAATAAAAAAATAAAAATTATTTATTCTTCAACTTTCTCAATAATTACGGCTGTTCCTTGTCCTCCACCAACACATAAATTGGCAAGTCCATATTTTCCATTTTCCCAATGAAGTATTCGTGCCAATGTTCCAGTCAAGCGTGCACCTGAAGCACCAAGTGGATGACCTAACGCAATTGCTCCACCTTTTACATTCACTTTATTTGGATCTATCCCCAATTCATTGATACAATACAAAGTCACGATAGCAAATGCTTCATTGATTTCCCAGAAATCTATATCATCGACCGTAAATCCTGCTCGTTTTAATGCCAATTTAGAAGCAGGTACTGGACCTTTTCCCATAACACTTGGGTCTACTGCTGCTACCGCCATTGATACAATTTTAGCTAATGGCTTCAAATTATATTTCTCCATTTTTTCCTTGTTCATCAACATAACTCCTGCAGCACCCGCATTTAAAGGTGATGAATTACCCGCTGTTATGTTTCCTTTCCTTTTAAATGCAGGTTTTAATGTAGCTAATTTCTCCATTGTAGTTCCTCGTCTTATTGATTGATCAACATCAATAATTTGCTTAGTTCCGTCCGCAAGTGTTACTTCTATTGGAATTATTTCATCTTTGAAAAATCCTTCATCGACTGCTTTTGCTGCCAATTCATGACTTCGCATACTCCACCGATCCATATCCTCTCTAGTAATCCTATCCTTGACCTCATTGAAGAGCTTCTCTGCGGTTAAACCCATGTTTATAGCTATAGCTGCTTCAAATCCACTTGGATGTTGTCCTAATTTTGAACTTGGATTGACACCTGTACCCATTGGGACATGTGTCATGTGTTCAAATCCACCTGCTAATACTATTTCCGAGAATCCCGTCATAATTTCCATAGCTCCATTTTGTATACAAGTTTGGGAGCTTGCGCATTGTCTATCAACTCCACATGCTGGCACTGATAGAGGTAGTTTCGCCATCAGGCTAACAGTTCTACCACCATATAACCAATTCTCACCAAGTTGAAAGGCGCAACCAGTTAGAACATCTCCTATTTCTTCGGGATCAATTTTAGTTCTTTTAACGATTTCCTCATAGACAAAGCTCATTAAGTCGTCTCCTCTATAACAATTAAAAACATCTCTCTCTGGCTGCCTTGGACGAGATCTTGAAAATGGGGTTCTTTTATATTCAACTATGTAAACATCCTTCATTTGATCACCAAACCATAAAATCCTATTATAGAATTTTAATAAAAAGTGTTTATTTGTTTTTAAATCATAAAAAAATTTATAAAATAAAATCATAAGGGAAATTCCAATTAAGTAATAAATTCAAGATTATTTTAATTTACCT
>CAZYEE010000448.1:0-2558 GCA_964646355.1 uncultured archaeon
CCTTTTGTTTTAATGAAGGAATCACTTCCACCTGCAGAAGAAATAGAATGGCGTAATGAAATTATAAATTTATATGTAATATCATCCAGCGGAATAATTATATCGGACTACTCATTTAAACAAGAAGTTTCAAGTGATTCAGATTTGCTAGCTGGCGGTATCACAGGTATAGTAGCTATTCTTAAGGAAATCATTGGAAGTTTAAAAGATCTGAAAAGTATAGACCATGAAGATAAAAAACTACTCTTTGAATATCCACCTAATAGAGCATTTCTTGTTGCATTATTTACTAATAAGGACTTAAACATCCTCCGCACTAAATTGAAGAAACTAACATCTCAAATTCATGAAGTATTTTGGGAAATATTAGACGATTGGAATGGTAATATTGAGATTCTTACTCCAATTAAGACAATGATACGAAATATTTTTGAGCAATAAATAAAAAAATGAATAAATACGCATATAATGCATAATTAATTAATAAATTTATTTTTTAAATTATAGTTTAGGTAGAAATCATCGGCAATATTGATGTAATATTCTCGGTAAAGTTTCTTTTCCCGCTTTATTTATGGATGATTGGTAGTCTGATATTACTGCTTTGATTGATACCCCATATTTCTCTTGAACTTTGATTAATATTTCAGATAATTTTTTTAAATTTGTTGAAATTAGATACACCATTTGTAATATCTTATCAGTTAGTGTATCTATAAAAATCCATAACATATGAACATTTTTATTTGTTCTTTTTCCTTCTAGCATGAAAAATATCTTCTTATTTTTACTGACAAATTCTTTTGTTTCCTCTATTGCATGATCCCGAATTTCAGCTAAGAATATCTCTACAATGAACTTCACGGTGTTTGGGCTGATCTTAACATAGAAATGCGAGTATAAGTTTCTAGATATCATGGTGTAGGGGTCATGGAATTTTATATAATCAATAATGATCCATCTCTAGACATCAAGCCCAAAATGTTTGTGAGGGAAGACAATATTTTGAAAAACAGGGTGAGAGTGGTTACATTCACAATTCTCATTAATACAGGAATAATAACAAATATATAACTTAATAATACCCTATAAGATGATAATTTTGCGACCACCATCAATATAAAGATATCTGATTTTGCTACCACAGACCGGGCACTTTAATTCTTTTTTATTTAGTCATTTTAAATAAATTAATTTTGGAGAGCCATCGTTAATTTCAGAATTCATTATAAAATCTTATCAATATAAGGTGATTTAAATATTTCAATCTTTATACATTTTTATCTAAAAGATCACTTGCGATTCGTGTAAATTTATAATTAAATTTGTGTATTAGTTTAAAATTTCCAAGCTAATTGGGTTGAGAAACAAGTGAGCTCAATAGCAGAATCAATAATATTATTGATAATAATAGGTTTATTATTGGGAATAGCCGCTGGATTTGTTGGTGCATCGGCAGTTTCAATAGTAGTGCCTGTTTTATACATATTTTTTATGTTCGATATCTTGATGGCATTAGGCACGAGTTTATTGGTGGATGTGATTGGGGCATCAGTAATAGCGGCGCTTTATTGGAAGAAAGGTAATGTAGATGTGAAAATGGGAGTGAGGTTGGGAGCAATTTCATTTACATTTGCTATAATAGGCGCGATTATAGCATTTTATATAGCAAATTATTCAGAGAATATTTTGACGAGCTTTTTTGGATGGTTTAATATAATTTTGGGGGTAATGTTAATACAAGATGGAGGGAGGAGTGCATTAAAAGAACGAAAATCAAAGAAAGAAGAGTACTGCAATAAGAATGATTTAAATAACGATTGTAATAACAAAAATTGTGAGAACAGTGAAAATAACCAAGAAAATGAGGAAATAGATACCGATGGAATTCAGATTATGGGTGGATTAGGAATAAAGGGAGGTAATAAAATAGCCCAGTGGATTGAGAAATTAGACCGTCCCTATAAAATTTCAATTTTAATTGCGATAAGTATGATGATAGGAATTAATGCTGGTATTTTTGGAGCTGGAGGAGGGTTTATGATAACCATAATATTGATTTATTTAATGAATTATCACCCATTAAAGGCGGTTGGGACTGCTACATTTATGATGGTACTCACAGCATCAGGTGCATTTATTGCATATTTTATTAGGTTTGGAGTCATCTTAGGTCCTGAAATTCAGATACAGTGTGTCTTATTTGCAGTAGTTATAGGCATATGTTCTATATGTGGAGGCTCATTAGGGACCCATATTGCACATAAAATGTCAGAAAATTATCTTAAGATTGTGTTAGGATCAATAATAATTATGTTTGCAGTTATAATGATAGTTTAATAATGTTAAGAAATATTAATTGTGGGTGTAAATTTTATAAAGATTTTATTTAAATAAGATAGTTTAATTTTTAAGTAAATTAGATAAAGAATAATTATCAATTAGTGTAAAAAATATCTATTAACGATTAAATTAGATTTAATTATGAGAAGTAATACAGTAAAATATAATATAATTTCAATGCGGATACAGAATAAGTTAAGAATTAGAAAAATAGC
>CAZYEE010000449.1:0-2552 GCA_964646355.1 uncultured archaeon
GCGCTGTTGTGTGCATAAAAAGTTCTTCGGCAATCTTTACAGGTATATTTTTGAGTAATGCTATGTAAAGAAGTATAATGTCCATTTCGCTTAATATTTTGAGAGCTTCATCCGTAAGGGAAGTTCTGGCATAGAACAAAGATTTCTACAGATGTGACAACATTATTTACTTCATATTCTAAATTATATTGATATTTTGATTCAGAATACATCTTTAAATTCACCACATATTATCGTTAAATAAGAAAAAGTAGTTTGAAATACAAAAATTTTTTCAGATTTCGTTGAAAAAAGAGTTGAATATAATTATCTAAATATTTTTGTCGGGCAAAGGTTTTTGTAAAAACTCGCTCTGATAATATTTATATTTTTAATTTCATTTAGCCTCATTAATATCGATTTTATAATGATGAAATTAATTTATTTTAATAGAATGAAATTTTAATATTTAAAATCAAATTTGTTAAACCAATATATGTAATTATATTCTTAATTACAAATTAATTAGGTTATAGTAAAAATGGGTTTTAAAATAGCAGTAGTAGGTAAAGGCGGTGTTGGAAAAACCACTATTGCAGGAACATTATCTAGATTATTTGCGAGAGATAATTATAGAGTTATAGCAATTGATGCTGATCCAAGTATGAATTTATCCTCTGCAATAGGCATAAAACAAGAAGATTTAAAGAAAATACGTCCTATTTCTGAACAGAGAAAGTTAATTGAAGAAAGAGCGGGTAAACAAGGTGGCGTTTTTGTAATAAATCCAAAAGTGGATGATTTACCCGAAAAATTCCAAATAACAGGTCCAGATGGTGTAAAATTACTGGTAATGGGAACTGTTCAAAAACCAGCAAGTGGATGTATGTGTCCGGATAATGCTCTAATTAGAGCTTTAATTTATCATTTAATTCTTGATGTTAAAGATGTTGTAATCTTGGATATGGTCGCTGGTATTGAACATCTTGGTAGAGGAACCGCCAAAGCAGTAGATGCTATGTTAATTATTGTAGAACCTGGAAATAGATCTATTGAAATTGCTAAAACTATTAAAAAACTTGCTTCCGAACTTGGTATCCAAAAAATCTTTCTTATTGGCAATAAAACAAATTCAGAATTGGAAAAGAAATTTATTGAAAATAGTGCTAATGAATTAAACATAGAATTATTAGGTATAATCCCTAACGATCCAAAAATTCGAGAAGCTGATTTAAAATCTATTGCACCTATTGATAATGACGAAAATTCAATTGCAATTCTTGAAATAAAAAATCTATATAAAAAATTGATCTCTTGTATCTCATAAAATATAAAAATTAATACTAGATTAATCAAAATTCTGTTTCAAATATTATTTAATTATTGGTCAAAATGAAAAATTACAGTTCCTCTTTAAAAAATTTAAGAATCGTTTCCTTAGTTTTGTTTTTCTTAGTTTTATTCTCCAGTATTTATTCTACTAATTATATTACAGACAACATGTTAGTTTCTTTAAAGAATCACTCCTATACTCCCATCCCCGTTTTTATAAATAAAAATTCATCTCCTATATCAATTTTAAATGATAGTTATTTTGGATTTTATAATTTTACGGGTAATGGAACTAGATCCGATCCTTATATAATTGAAGATCTAGTAATAAATGCAAATTCAGGAGAATATTGTATTAAAATTACAAATACTCGTAAATATTTTGTTATTAGAAATTGTACATTGTTTAACGCACAATATGGAATATATTTTTTAAATGTTACAAATGGAAATATTTACAATAATTCTATTTATCTAAATGAAAACGGTATGTACTCCTCATACTCCGATTATTACGTCTTTACAGACAATTTAGTTTATAATAACTCAAATTATGGGATTTGGTTAAGTAATTCTGATAATAACACATTTACTAATAATAATTTTAGGAGAAACCATTGGGGTGGTCTTAAAATAGAAGCATGCAATAATTTAACCTTTATAAATAATTCAATTCTAAATAATGATCCTAATTATGGAATAAGTTTTATGCAATCTAATCACATTGATATGTTTAATAATACAATTGATTCCAATAATATATCGGGAATATGCACGTTTTTGAGCTCCTATATTAAAATCCGAAATTGTACCATTATAAATCATTCCGAATCCGGAGTTTGGTTCAAGTCAACCAGAGATTCATCCATTTTTTATAATAATTTTATAGATAATTATCAAGCAATCAAATTAGAAGCATGTAATAATATAAATATTTATGATAATCAAATCTCAGATCTGGATTCCGATAATGATGGGGTTTCTGATTATTTAGAAAAATTTGAATATTCTACAAATTCCTCCAATCCCGATACAGATTGCGATAATTTGACAGATGGTGCCGAAATTTTTATTTACCACAGCAATCCACTCTCACAAGATACCGACAAGGATGGATTAAAAGATTGGGCTGAAGTATATTTATATAACTCAAATATAACGTTAGAAGATACTGATAATGATGGTTTAAAGGATGGAGACGAAGTATACACCTATAATACATTACCAAATAATCCTGATTC
>CAZYEE010000450.1:0-2538 GCA_964646355.1 uncultured archaeon
TGTACTGTGAATATGATAAGGGCAGCCCTGGTCTCTATGTTGCTAACATTTATGTGACTGATGATGCGGCATTAACTGCTGGGCGTGAAGTATGGGGATATCCTAAAAAAATGTGCGATATAACTTTATCACCTATTGAGAATGATAAAATATACGGAAAATTGGTTCGTAAAGGTAAAACAATTATTGAAGTAGAGGGTACATTCACTGGAAAACCTCCTGGTCTCGATCCACAATATATTGTAAAAAGCTTCCCATTAATTAATTTAAAACTAATACCTGATGTAAATGATAATTCAAAACCTGCATTGAAACAAATAACTGCGACCTATATTAAATGGGAGAATTTTTCTTTAAAAAAAGGCGTAAAACTTGATTCCATAAAAAGCGAATATTCTGAATATGATATCTGCGCTGAAATTATCAATAACTCAGATATGAATATGGGTGGATTCTACATAGAATGTGATCAAACACTTCCTAACGGTAAATTAATCAAAAATCTAATTTAAATAATATTTTAATCTAATTTTTATTTTTAATTAAACTGGTTATTTAAGATTGGATTTAAGATTGGATTTAAATTGATATTTTAATTATTACATAAAATTATAAATCATAAATTAAATTAATTTTTAAAATAAAGTTTTAAAAATTTTTAAAATTAAAGTAGGATAAAAAATTTCAGCAACGTTAAAAATTGAAAATTGCTAATTTTAATTAATATTTTAAATAAATAATCAAGTTTCCTATAAATTAATAAAGTGGTAGATATGTCCGAAAAAATTACAGAAGAAGAAATAAAAATTGCAATAAATAGAAGTTTAACACCATTTCTTGAAATGGAAGGTGGTGGAATATTAAAAGGAGTTCCGGGTGGTGCAAAATTCTATAGTTTTAATGGAACAGAATATATTGATTGTACAGCACAAGCATGGACATTAAGTGTAGGTTTTGCGAATCCTGAAGTAGTAGAAGTGGTAATAAAACAGATCAAGCTTCTAACGCATGTAAGATACGGTTATATGACCATTCCTAGAGCTAAATTAATCAATAAATTGACTGATATTGCACCAGGCGATCTGAAAAAAGTTTGTTTTAACAATGAGGGAGGCTCTCTGGCAAATGAAGCTGCAATTAAGCTTGCGTTAATAAATAAAAAGAAGGCATATGGAATAATCACAATGACTAGAAGTTATCATGGATCAACATTGGCAATGATAAGTGCATCATATAGAATGTCCAGTTTATTAGGCGCTGGAACCAACTTAAGAGGGTTTGGTCTGGATAGGTTCCAAAAAGTTCCATATCCTTACTGCTATCGATGCCCAATGGGAAGATACGAAGGATTATATGGACAAAAGGATCCGAATTGTGGTTGCGAATGTGTATATCTTGTAGAGCAAATGATTGAGCATGCCCCATTTGAGATTGCATGTATCTTACAAGAACCAATGCAAGGTCCAGGTGGACAAATTCCTGCACCTAAAGAGTATCTAGAAAAATTGAGAAAAATTTGCGATCAATATAAAGTATATTGGATTTGGGATGAAGCGCAAACTGCAATGGGAAAAATTGGACACATGTTCGCTTCTGAATATTATGGTGTGGTGCCCGATATGATTACAATGACTAAGGCATTAGGTGGTGGATTCCCAATAGGAGCTACATTAGCTAGTAATAAGATAAAGAAAGGATTTAATCCTACAGAAGAACATACTACTTTCGGGAGCAATCCTGTAATGTTTGCAGCAACGCTTGCAAATATCGAATACATAGAAAAAAATAATCTTTGTAAACAAGCAAAAGAAAAAGGTGATTTGATTACTAAACGTTTGAAGGAAATGCAAGAAAAATTTGAGATTATCGGTGATATTAGAGGACCAGGTCTATTTATAGGCGTTGAACTTATAAAAGATAGAAAAACCAAAAAACCTGCAAATACGGAATTAGAAAAGATTATTGAATTGGCATATAAAAATGGAGTATTATTTGATGCAAATATGCCAATCATGTATAAAGATGGTACAAATTATAGAAATGTTCTCAAAATAAAACCACCAATTACAATAACTGAAGAAGAGATAGATAAAGCTCTTGAAGTACTTCATATGTGCTTAAGTGAAGTCTCATAATTTTCTCAAATTTTTTTAAATTCTAATTAATCTTTTTTAATTTTATTTAAGGGGTTTTACCTAATTTGAATTTTATTTTCGACTTAATTTTTTAATTAATTCTTTATAAATCTAACTCTAATTCCTTTATTCTGAATGCCAGACTTGGCTTTAATATTCCAGTATCACTCTGTACCATTAAATACCTATACAATGCATTTATTTGCATTGCTATTACCACTAATGCCGTGTGTTTCTTTATATTTTCAGCCCCTATTACCGGTAATGATTGACTTGGTGTCCTCTTTAATAAATGATATGATGATTTCCAGATCCCAAAAGTTCCCTCTATTGTTGCCCTGCGTCTATATATCGAAAACCATTTATGTATTCCTATCTCCAATAAAAGACTTGCTATTAACCT
>CAZYEE010000451.1:0-2531 GCA_964646355.1 uncultured archaeon
AAAAGGTAAAGAAATACTAGAAAAGGTAGATGTTTCAAATCTAATAAAAAACCAGGTAGATTCTGAAAATGAATTAATCAATAAATTAATTGATAAATCACAACAAAACCGAAGCGAAGACTTCAAAAAACTTGATGAAATGAGTTATGAAGAAAGATTCAAATTATTCTATGATACATTTTCCAAATGTAGGAAATGTGGTAGCTGTATTAATGCATGTCCCGTCTGTTTTTGTCAAGATTGTGATCTTCAACGAAAAATTAAAAAGGAACGAGCAGATAAAAAGGCAGGAGTCGTTGATTGGGAAAAAATGGACAGAATCCTATATATTATTACCAAAATGGGCCATATGTGCGACTCATGTATAGAATGTGGTAAATGTAGCCAAGTATGCCCTGTGAATATACCATCAGCCAATTTCTATAGATATATTAATGATAAAATCCAGAAAAAATACAATTATACGGCAGGAAATAGCGTTGATGAAATGCCGCCACGATCTGGTATAGAAATAAAAAAATTACTGGAAGTAATTAAAAAATAATTTTCTTTTTTATTTCAAATAATTAATGTAGTAATAGACTTTTTAGTTTTAATTTGCCATCTTTATCTTAAATAATGGTAAAATTATAAATTTTTATAGATATTTATTAATATCTTCGGGTGGAATGTATCCTTTTATTTGGAATGGACCTTTAAAGAATTCTGCTTTTGGAAATAATTTAAAATAAAGTGCACCTTTTGGACAGGTTCTCATACATCTAAAACAAAATATACATTTTTCAGGATCAAAAAAGATGTCTTTTTCAATATCAATTGCGTTTACAGGACATGCTAATTCACATCGTCGACATTTAATACATTTATAAGGATTTCGACTTAATACTTTCGTTAAGTATTTGTACATAATCCGTTCAAGGTATTTGAAAAGTTTAGAGGCGATAACCCCCAACGGAAATTTTGAATATTCTTTGATAAAAGCATATTTATCTTTTTTAATAAGGTATCCAATTTTTCTACCAAAGAAATACGCCCTTTTAATTTTATTTTTATTCCAAGATACTTTTTGAAAAAAATCCGTCCAAATAACAGAATCATATGTGGGTACAGAAATTTCCAAGCAACCAATGCATCGATAGCCTTTGTGTTCTAACAATTTTCTGGCTTTTTGAATAGCACCCCCAGGTAGACCTGCCATTGTATCAATGAGGAAAAACCTATTATTGTTATTAGTCGGTGGTAGAGATTCCATCCATTCATAAATAATTGGAACAAAATTTAATCCATAAATCGGTGAACCTATTCCGATACAATCGTAATTTTCTATTTTAATTTTGTTTTTCTTTATTTTTTCGATTTCGATTAATTCGCTATCAACTCTAATAGATTTCAGACCTTGTGAAACAAGTTCACAGATATATTTTGTATTTCCCGATGAAGAGAAATAAATTATTGGAATTTTCATATATATACCACCCTTTTTGACCAAATTTTATTAGGAAGATTTGAAACTATTTAATGTAAAAGTAAATAATAACAATATTAAGTTTGTATTAAATCTAAATTAATAAATAAAATAAATTATATAGCCATTTAAAATATTTAGATTTATGGGATACATTTCTATAGATTGAATATATCAAAATAATGGATAATTTGTATTATGGATTATATTAATTACTTTTAATATAATTAATACATTAAAATAAACACAATATTAATTTTTAATATAATATATCTATTCAAATTTTAAAAAAGTTTGCTATTTTGGTTTAATTTTAAAAAAAATCCAATACATTAAAATTACCAATAAAAGATATAAATTATCATAAAATGACCAAAATCCCAACAAAAAATAATTCTAAAAAAATTTTATAGATAAAATTTCAAAAAATTTTTTATTTAAAGAAGAATAGAATTCAATACAATTTCGTATTTTGACTAATCTAATCGGGTATATTATTATGGTAGAGCAAGATACTAATTTATTAGAGCTGAGATTACTAATAAAAGGATTAAATAACCAATATGAAGATTTCTCGGATAAAATTGAGGCATTAAAGAAAATTGCAGCATTATTATATCGAAATAATCAGATTGATAAAGTTAAAAAATTCTTACTAAAAATTATTGAATATCAAAAGATTAGAAACAATTTGAAAGATTTATTACTACAATTAAGAAATTTTTTTAGTATATTAGAAGAGTCTGAACCCTTAAAAGATAAAAAAGATATTATAAATGAAATGAAAAAATGGTTTAAAAATGCAAAACGAATGGAATATATTCCTACGGAAATTTCAGAAATATTAGGCTTAGAATACGAAAGACCACCCACTGAACCAATCAGTTATTTTGAGAAGGAACTAGAAAATGAATTATTAAGTATAGAAGATATTGATGAATCAAGTGAAGTACTCGAAAATTTATGGAATACCTTGGTTAGTGATATTACATTTGAATTAAGTACGGAAGATTTACAATTATTACAAGATACCTCGGATATAAATTTAGAATTTCCTGAAGAATTT
>CAZYEE010000452.1:0-2519 GCA_964646355.1 uncultured archaeon
AAAATAATGAGGATTTTCTTTATTATAGTAATAATTACATACCCATTTGTCTATATGATACTTACAATTGGAATTTATATTTTAGTAAGAGCAATCCCATATGATGAATATTTTATAGGGTATTTTTCATTAATCCTAATATTTTATTTATTTAATTATTCAATATCTAGTTATATACACTCATATAAAAAAAGATTTGACTTTTATATCAAAAATAAATGTTATATAAATAACGGAAAATATATTATAAATATGTTCCAGAGATTAAAATCCATAAATTATATTAAATATATAGTGGATATCATCTACTTAATCGAAAATATAATTATATATACATACTTACCCATATTATTTTTTACTCCTAACTTTTTACTTTCTTTAATGATAAATTTTTATTTAATAGATATATTCGGAGATCTATATGAAAAATTTAAAGATAATAAGGAAAATTTACCTAAAGAATTAAATATTATTGGTGATAAAATAATAAAAGCTTATAAAAAAGTTCCTTTTATTAATTTTTTATATTTTGGTTTTTATTTAATACCATTTATTTTATTAAATATTTTTTCTATCGGCTATAATGAAATTTTAACATTCTATTTAGGTGATTTTTGGATCATTTTTTTAATAACATATATTTTAATAATAATAGTAATCATTCGGCTTCTTTGGGTTAATAGAAAAATTTTATCAGAGTCAATTAGAAAATTAATTTGATTATCATTTCTTTTCATCTTTTTTGTAAAAGTCTAATATTTTGAAGCCGAGAAGGGGCTCGGACTCTCTTCTGACATATTAAAAATAGTCCTGTTCGATGCACAAGCAATGCAGAATGGTCCTACCGGAAAAAAGCCCAATTGCCCACTGATCTGGTTCTTATTAATAATAACGGGGCTTATACTGGTAGTTGCAGCGGTTCTGGCGACCATTTATTTATTCGTAAAGTTGTGGGAGTTTTTGGCAAAGTGGGGCTTGAAGCTTCTGGCATCCTTCGCAGAGGCTGCCAAACAAGCCCTGGAAAATGCTATTAAAATCATTATTTTAGTATTAGCTTATATTGCAGTAGCATTTACATATATAAGCTTATTATTTATGGAATTTACATTAATATTGTTTTTAGTTAGCATTTGTTTAATATATGGTGCCCAACTTCAATTAATTGGATTTATTTCCTTTAATATTACAAAAAATAATAGAATAGCGAATTTCTCAATCATTATTATATGGGAATATCTTCCTATGGTTGATTTGGAACTACCATCATTAAAAATCTCAGTAGAATCAGGGGAGATAAAAGGGGAGTTTATTACAAATTTACTTTTGGAACATGAAAAATATGAGTGGAATTACATAGAGGAAAATGATCAATATCAAAATAATGACACATCAGCTAAGACAACAATTGAAGTGGATCCAGTTTCAGTTGGATTTTTATTGAGTGTTCTGTCTGGATGGATAATTTTAGGTATACTAAGTGTTTATACTCCAGATAATATCTATTATTATATTGCTCTAGGTGCTATATCTATAACATTTTGTGCACTTTTATGGATTTTTGGAGAACAGAATGTACAAAACGATCCTAATAATTATGGGGTATTTCTTGGACTGGGGATCGGAGCACTTTTTATAGCAATTATATCAATTATAGGTGGATTTCTAACTCTTATTACAAAAGGAATAAAACACAATATTATGGAGAAATTAGAGAAAATTATTACAATAATTATTATTATTCTTTCTATAATAGCAGCAATAATTATAGGTATTACCTTTACTTGGTATCAAGATATATATCCAATTATTGAATTATTAACAAATGAGATAATACCTAAATTTTTCGAAATACTTTTATTTATGTTTAATTTGATTTCTTTTATAAAAATTGGTAAGAGATCTGAACTTTCCAATTGGAAATCTATAGGTATAACATTAATTTGTATTGGGGGCGCATATTTAGTCCTTGCAATTAATTCTTTTTTACAATATTCATATTATAAAAATTGTTAAATAATATAAATTAATTGAAAATTATATCAATCTAATTTCTAATAAAAGGAGAGATTTATTTGAATATTTTAAATAATAATATTAAAAATAATAATATCGATAAAGACAAGTATAATATTGATAATACGGCTAAATTTGTATTAAAAAGAGCTACTAAAATTTGCCTAATAGCATTGATAATGTTTTTACTTTATCTAATAGGTGAGTTATACATTAAAATTATCTTTATGATTGACTTTGGAACAGAGTATAGAGGATCTGAATTTACATTTGAATTTATTCTTGATGTTGCGGGTGCAATATATATTTTTGGCATTTTAACTTTATATAATAATAAAAACAATAGGAGAATAAATAAAAAGGTAGAAAATTTAGAAGGAAAAAAGTCGTCACAAAATAAAAAAGATGAATTTGCTCTCAAAAAATTTAATTTAACTAAAAGATTATTAGATATATTGAGAATACGGAGAAACTCAAATAGTAAAGAAAATAAATTTAAGAATACT
>CAZYEE010000453.1:0-2517 GCA_964646355.1 uncultured archaeon
TAGCTGAAGGTCATCCCAGTGAAATAATGGATATGTCGTTTGCATTACAATCTCTAGTATCAGAATACATTGTTAAAAATAAGGATAAATTAAAGCCAGGTGTTATACCTGTTCCAGAACATATTGACAACGAAGTAGGTTATTTAAAGTTAGATTCGATGGGTATAAAAATTGATAAATTAACGGAAGATCAGTATAGATATCTTAATAGTTTTGAAGAAGGAACATAAATAATAAAAAGAAATAAACCAATCTAAAATTTTTTAATTTTTCATTAAGTTTTAAAAACCCTTTTTTTTAAGTCATAGACATTTCTTCAAGTACTTTTTTACCTTCTAAAGGTCCTACTGCTATTAGAATATCATCTTTTTCAATTTTTAAATTTTTATTAGGTGAATATATCCAATCTCCATCTCTTTTTAATGCGATGATTTGCATCCCAGTTTCTACTTGAATTACTTTGTTTCCTACAGTTAGATTTTCAAGTTTGGAATTTTCTCTGACTTGAATTTTTACGATTGTTTCATCAGCATCAGTAAATATAAAGCTCATAAATGGATGTAATTCCAATTTTCTGAGTACTATTTCAGCGATTTTTGCACATGCGTCTGATATAGTTTCTGTCGAGATTCCAACTCGAAGCATTCCTAGTAAATTTAATGGATTTTTCATCAGTTTTGCTAGTGTAAGAATTTTTTTCTCAAATTCTATATGGAGTTCATCAATTATTTCCTCCATTTCAACTACATCTTCTGCTACTTCCTCGCTGTTATATAATATCGAATAAAATGCCAGACCCACCATTATCTCAGACTTACTTTTCAGTTGAAATAGCATAGTTTCTACTTCATCAATTAAATTTCTTATCTCCTCGTTATCAGCTCCTTCAATTGCCAATTTTTTTTCAATTTTCTGGCATTCTTGGAGCTCCGCCGTGGTGCCATCACCTAATAGTAAGTTTACCATATGAATACATGGCGCCGAACCTCTGACTATTAAGATATCTCCTGGTTTAATTTTTGTATCTTTATTCGGATCATATATCCATTCATTTCCCCGTCTAATTGCTATAATATCTGCACCAGTTTCTGATCTGACTTTAATTTCTCCAATTGATTTGTTTTTATATTGTGATTTTTTAGATACAACAATTCTAGCTATTGGTTCGCTCGAATGGCAAATAACATCTGTTAACACTTCGTTAAAGCTAAGTTTATGGACTATTATTCCTGCAATATCCGCTGCAGCATCTGCTATTTTATTGGTCGCATGTGCAATAGTAATAACAGGTACTAATTTTTTAGCAAGATCTACATCCCCTCGTGCAGCTAGCATCGTATTCATCATCACATGGTACGTCAGTGTATCCATCTTCTCCTCTAATTGATATACTTCCCTCCCAATTTCCTCATTCTTGAAAAGTATAGCACTATATGCCAGGTCTATCATTAGTTCTATTGTATTTTTCATGTCGGTCATTAATTTTCTTACACTAATTGGTCGAAATGTTATTTCTTTGGTCATCTTTTAGTCATTAAACTTTTCTTATTGATTCTTTTGAAAAAAATGAAAAATAAATAATGCAGCTAATATTTTTAACGAATAATTATTTTAATATTTTATTAAATCTAAATTTTAATCGTAGATAATATTTTACAAATCATTATCTTATTTATATAATTTTACTCCAATTATATAATATAAATTTATTTATTTGGTGATTATGACAGCAGAACCTCAAAAATTTCAAAAAAGAGCTACGGCATATAAACTTAGCATTAAAGATATCTTAAATGGAGAATATATATCAGATGATTCTGGTTCTTATCTAAAAAATTTTGGGGTACGAATAACTAGGGTAAGAGTCATGGGAACTGTTATCGACAAAAGAGAGTTTGAATTTGAAGAATCGACTGAATCAATGGAAGATCAAAAAGGCGTTGGAAGGCATGCATATTTGGTATTGGAAGATGGTACTGGGCGCATAAGACTTAGAACCTGGGATGATAACATTGAAATGTTTTACCATGTCCAAGTTGGGGATATCATTGATACGGTAGCAAAAGTAAGAAAAAGAAAAACTAATGATGAAATTTACTTAAATCCCGAATTTATTAGAATAATTGATGATCCAAATTGGCAATCGGTTAGAGACCTAGAAATAATACAGTTTAAACAAATAATCTCGAAGCAAATTGCCCAAAATGCATCAAATATTTCAATTCCTTCATCCAGTGTAAATAGGTCAGCAAATTTCAAGCAGACTGTCCAAAAAACCACAAATTCGGATTCATTGGAAACTCAAATCATGTCATTAATAGAAAGTTCTAAAGATTCAAAAGGTATAACCAGAGAAGAATTATATGAGAAACTAGAATACAAAGAAAATGATATTGAAGATGTACTACGAAAATTATTAAACAATGGAAAAATTTATATGGATACCGGTGGAAAAATTCGAAAGACATGAAATGGTGATTAGATGACTGAATTAGATGAATATATTTCTTATTTAGA
>CAZYEE010000454.1:0-2507 GCA_964646355.1 uncultured archaeon
CCCAAATTCCAGCAGTATCATCTTCCCAACAAATTATTAGATCTCCTTTTTTATTAATAGAAATTTCAGGATTTTTGCTATCCATATCATTCCAATATACATTTTTATATCCATCCGAAACGGGAGTCGCATTTGACCATCCGAAATTTTTTGTATAATTCATATATAATATATCGATATCAAATCCAACCTTAATCCATGGAACAGAAGATGAATCTTCAAAGACTACATGGATATTATCTTTATTATCAATTATAATATCTGGATTATCATTTGTCCCATCATTCCATTGATTTATTCCGATTCCAGAAATTGCAGTTGCATTAATCCAACCTACTCCTGGCGTATAATTTGTATAAAAAATTTCTGAATCAATGCCCCATTCACTCGCACTTTGTGTTTTATCATGCCATACAACATGTGGATTTCCAGAGCTATCTACTGCAATTTTTGAGTTGTCACTTGATCTATCATTCCAATATACACCACCAAATCCATCTGAAATTACGGTTGCATTTGACCAACCCACTCCAACTGTATAATTTAAATAGAATATTTCCCAATCAAATCCCCACGGTCCACTTGAAGTAGTGGCTTGCCAGACTATATGGATATTTCCAGAAGAATCAATAGTCATATCAGGATTATCGTTATTCAAATCCATATGAAGATTTCTTTCAAAACCAGTGAGATAAATAGTTTTAGACCAACCTGTAATTGCTGAATAGTTTCTATACATAAGGTTCCTATATATAGGACGGCTACGATCTACAAATACTATATGTACAACTCCGTTTTTATCTACAGCAATAGTAGGAGTTTCGCTAGATCTAGTACTCCAATGACTTGAATTATCCGAAATTACAATGGGCGTTGACCATCCGTTTTGTTTTGTATAATTTGAATAGACTATTTCACTATCTAAAGAGGAATCAATATATCCAGAAATATTTGAAAAATCTTCCCAAACAGCATGAATTGTTCCATCTGGTCCTACTGCAATTGCTGGTGATTTGCTATCACCCTCGTTTAAATATTTTGAATCCGAAATTACAGTAGCATTTGACCAACCTGGATTCGGTGTATATTTCATATACATAATCTCGCCATCAGTTCCCCAAGCACCATCTGTTGTATCATAAAATACGACACTAATTATACCCTCTCCACTGATTCCTATAGATGCACTATTACTTATGTCATTATTCCATCCATTTAACCCTGTGCCCGAAATAGCTGTGGCATTGCTCCACCCTGTAGTCTTATTATACTTCATATAGAATATTTCTTGGTCTGTCCCCCATTTTGATGGGTCATCAGTATCATCATACCATACAACATGAATTATACCTGTATTATCAGCATCGATTTTTGGACGATAACTATTTCCATCGTTCCAATCATTAATTCCTATTCCTGAAATAGGTGTAGCATTCAAAAATCCAGTTGTACTTGAATAATTAACATAGAATATTTCGTTTTCAATTCCAGAATTCCATGGTCCATTTGAATTATCATACCAAACCATATGTACAATATTATTTTTATCCACAACAATATCACTACATTGACTGGTCCCATCATTCCACCAGTTTCCGTTATCTGAAATTAAAGTTGCATTATTTAAATTACCACTTTTTGTCATATTAGTATACCAAATCTCCCTGTCTGTTCCCCAAAGGACCGAATCCGTCTCATCTTCCCATACTATATGAAGTACTTCATTTTTATCGATAGCTATGGCAGGTTTAGTACTTTCTCCATCATTCCAATAAATACCACTATAACCATCTGAAATAATCGTAGCATTCGACCAACCAATCCCTGAGGAATAATTCATATAGAATATCTCCCAATCTGATGAGCTGGCTCTCCAGATACCTGCTGTCAAATCTGCCCAAACAACATGAATCGCATCTGTACTATCTATTATTATATCTGGAAAAACGCTTAATCCATCATTCCAAGAATTTATTCCTATTCCTGAAATTGCAGTTGCATTTAGCCAACCTACTCCTGGTGTATGATTTGTGTAAAAAATCTCCCAATCAGTGCCCCACTCACTCGCACTCTGAGTAGTATCATACCACACGACATGCGGGTTTCCAGAATTATCTAAGGCTATTCTAGGATCATTACTCTGTCCGTCATTCCAATAAATTCCTCCAATACCATCTGAAATTACTGTCGGCTTGGACCAAGCTATTCCATTAGGAGAATATGAATACAAGATCTCTTGATCTGTTCCATAAGCTCCTCCCACCGTCCCTTCCCATACAACATGGATCTCACCCGTTTTATTATTAACAGCAATCGAAGGATTTAAATCGTTGAAATTATTCCAAAATGAATAATATCCATCAGAAATTAGAGTAGAACTAGTAAATCCAATATCAGAGGGACTTATAATTATATTTTCTTTATCTATTTGCTTCGTTTTAGTCCCATAATCATTATTCACAAGCAATGGAATAATAAAAATAGAACTAAATATCATAAATAAAATT
>CAZYEE010000455.1:0-2501 GCA_964646355.1 uncultured archaeon
TAGAATAAATAATCTTAAAAAATAACCTATCTTTTTTTATTTATATTCTTTTTTTCACACATTTAAATTTGTGATAAAAAAGATTTTTATTGGAAATGAATTTTTCCTAAAAATTTGTTATGCGCTTATTATCAGAGAGACTATTTGATAATGAAATTGTAAAAATATTGTGTAAAAAATTAATAAATGATGATATTAATGTTAAAATATTGACGGGTCCACCAAATGTGGTTCGTCAAAATGTGGAAAAAGCTAGAACTTACTTCAAAAATATTGCAATTTGTGGAGGTAAAATAAGAGCATTAGATAACTTTCATGCAAAGTGCTGGTTAACTGATAAATGGTTAATGGTAGGATCACCTAATTTAACAAAAATGAATCTCGGAATTAAAAAGTCTGGGAATTATTGGCGAGCAAATACCGAAATATTATTTTTTGAAGATGATAAAAGTCTAATTTCTAAAGCAAAAAGGGAAATTGATACTTTATTCCAAAAGAGTATGACATTAATGGAAATACTGGGTAGTTCCAATCAAGCCTTACAAAATTCTAAAAATTATTTTGATTTATTTGATTATCCAAGTAGAAAAGAAGCTAAAATCATTTTTGCAAAAATAAAATTAAAATTTAATTTAGACAATGAAAAAAATTTGATTTTAATTGCAAGGTATGCCTCAAAATTAGCCAGAAAATTCAATAAAAAATATATATTATCAGAACACGTAATTATGGGAACTATATTAATTTTACTCAAGGAAAGAAGTAATACCTTTTTAAATATGTATGAAAAATTAAAAGAAATAGTCGACAAAGAAACGTTTCAAGATTGTTTAAATAGTTTATTGGGAATAAAATTAATTGAAAAAAATAAAGATCTTTATGAACTTAATGTAGATACATTATTAAATTAGAATATAATGAGGATTTCAATGATAACAGAAATAATATGTGGAAATTGTGAAGAGATATTAAGAAACCTAAAAAACAAATTTAAGGATTGCATACACCTCACATTTTTGGATCCACCATTTAATCAAGATAAGGAATATGAGAAATTTGATGATAATATGCCTGCTGATGAATACTGGGGATTTATTAGGAGAGTGATAAATGAAATCTATGAAATAACAGCAGAAGGCGGGGCAATATATTTTATGCAGAGAGAGAAAAATACAAAATATGTCTTAGAAATATTGGAGGAATGTGGATGGACATTTCAAAACCTAATTATTTGGAAAAAATTAACTTCAGCAGTCCCTGGAAAATTTAGATTTGGAAAACAATATCAAATTATTGCGTTTGCAACTAAGGGTGAAAAACCGAGGGTATTTAATCGTTTGAGAATTGATTTACCAACACCTCCACATTATAAATATGATAGGAAAAATGGTGTATATGTAACTGACATATGGAATGATATTAGAGAAATGACTTCTGGATATTTAGCAGGGAAGGAAGCAATCAGACTAAATGATGGTACAAGGGCTCATAAACAACAATCACCCGTTCATTTACTCTTAAGAATAATATTATCTTCGACAAATCCGGGAGATATGGTATTGGATCCATTTGCAGGTTCTGGGACTACTTCAGTGGTCGCAAAACAATTAAACAGAAATAGTATTTCAATTGAAATAGATCCAAAATATGTTAACCTAATAAAGCAACGATTGGAAAAACTAAGAGAGGGTGATGACATTTCAAAATATTATCATTATTATAGATATACACAAAATTTGGATAAGATTTGGGGAGTAGAATATCAGACAAAATCAGTCTCAAAACAAAAAGATATTATTACATTTTTCAAATAAAGTAATATTCAAATATTAAAAATAAAATAATAGTTGTTTTTGTTTAATTTGATAAAAATTGGTTAAAGTTAATAATATAATTGCATAAATTAAGATATTTAGGTGTTTGATTGAGCATCAATCTGTTTTTTAATCTCATCAGCTTTATATAATAATTCTTCAGAGAACTCTATTTGATTAATCTTAATAGCCAGATCCGCAGCATTTACCAGATTTGTATATGCAGTATATAGATCATCATTTTCAAGGGCTGTCATAGCTTCTTTTATATAATTATCAATTCGTGCTTGAATAATATCCTGTTCGCTGAGTTCAGTTGTAGAAGGTCCTTTTTCTTTTGGAATACCAGTTTCAGGTGCTTGAATTTGAGGTTCAAGAGTTGTTTTTTCGGGTTTATAAGGTTTAGAGGGTATCTTGGGCTCCTCTTTTTTCCGTCTTTTTATCAAGATTGCCAATGCAGCTGTTCCAAGTGCTGCAATCAAGATGATATATGGTATTAAATTATAGAATTGCTCTGTAGTGAGACCTTTGGATTCTTCAGTAAATGTAATGGAATAAAAACCGAGCTCGGGATATTTTTGAGAGTTTCCGGCTTTATCATAAATAATAAAATAATATTTTAGGGAATGGCCAGCGGGCAGTCCGTCTATACATATATTATAAGTTGAAGAATTTATATTATTCATG